>CACYCW010000162.1 GCA_902773015.1 uncultured bacterium | reverse complement strand
TATCATACTCCAATACGCGGCAGTCTTTCAACCCCGAATATTACCGCCTTGTCCAGGCGGCGAGCAATATAATACCAAACAGACCCTCGCGCCGCTCCTACGCAAGCGCGGCGAGGACTTCCGGCAGGAGCTGCTTCTTGCGGGAGAGAACCCCCGGCAGGAGCAGCGCGCCAGACTCGGCGCGGCGGTATGGCAGAGCGCGGCGCACCGCCTCGTCGCCGCAGAAGAGCAGTTCGGAGTTGCCGCGCACGGGATCCGTGACCATCAGCGCGGCGAAGTCGAGCGCGTTCTCCCGCCTGGACTTCTCCAGCGCCGCCGAAAGCTCCGCCGCGTGGCGGTGGAACACCGCAAGGTGCGATTCCTCGATCTGCGCGAGCATGAACTTCCTGCCGCCTTCGCTGTAGAGCTTCGCGTCGCTCGCCACCGCCTTCTCGGCCGACATGGAGGTGAGCGGGGAGGCCACGGACATGAGCCCCTCCATTGTCGATGCGGCGCTTTCGCCGCAGAGCTTCTCGAGCCACGCGCACATCGAGCGGTCTTCGTCGGTGGTCGTCGGGGACTGGAAGAGCAGCGTGTCGGACACGATCCCGGCGATGAGAACCCCGGCGACTTCCTTCGTCGGACGCTCCCCGGCGCCGCGGAACATCCGCGCCACGAGCGTGCACGTCGAGCCTACGACGTCCGCAGTGTACTTTATCGGATCCTTCGTCGCCGCAAATGCGATCCGGTGGTGGTCCACCACCTCTATGACCGGAAGCTCCTCCAGCCCCGGTATGCCCTGCTCGGTCTCGTTGTGGTCGACGAGGATCATCCTCACCGGCGGAGGCTCGGCAAACGCGCGCTTCAGGACCGTGCCGACAAGCATGCCCCTGTCGTCCACCACCGGAAAGTGGTTGTGCGAGTTGCGGACGGCCGCCGACCTTATGTCGTGGACGCGGTCGTTCGCGAACAGCACCTGCGAGCAGTGGTGCAGCGGAGCCTCGCCGACCGGAAGCGAGAGGTCGGCGCGGGAGATGAAAAGGGAGAGGAGCTTCGCGGGGGAGAGCATCCCGGCGAACGTGCCGTCCGCCGCGCGCACGGGGAGCGACGACTCGCCCGACTTCTCCAGCTCCCGCAGCGCGTCGACGAGCGGGAGCGCCGCGTCTATCACCGGGACTTCGGAGTCCACGAGGTCCTTCACGCGGACATAGACGTCGCGAAGCGCCCTTACGGGCCTGAGGCGAAAGTGGTCGAACACCCACTTCGCGCGCTCCGGAAGGCGCCCGGCGCAGATGGCCTCGACGCCGCGCATGCCCGTCCGCCGCCTCAGGTCGGCGAGCGCGTATGCGCTCGTCACCGAGTCCACGTCGGGGTTCCTGTGTCCGCAGACGAATGTAGTCATTGTTTCGTTATTATATCACATCCTGCCCGAAAGCGCATCGATGAGGTCGCAGAGGCGCTTGAAGGCGTGGCCGAGGTCGTCGTTCGTCACCTTGAACATGACTCGCCCGCGCGCGCGATCTCTCCCTCCGCGTTCACGAGCCGCTTCTCGATGACTTCGGGCGAGTCGGTGCCGCGTCCCTCCAGGCGGCGGCGCAGCTCCTCCATGTCGGGCGGAAGGACGAATGCATCAAAAGGGACCCTTCCGTATATGATTTCCACCCCTTCAGACGATTTTCCCATATTCTACCATAAGTCCTCTCACCGGTCGAACTTGCCGCCCTTCACGCCGCCCGGCAGGTTGACGAGCGGCAGGTCGAGTGCGTCGAGCCGGCCGTCGCCCTCGGACGGGAAGGTCTTCCGGCGCAGGTCGAAGAGCCCGTCCGTGATGGCCGCGACCATCCGGAGCGTCTCGCGGGACGAAAGGCGGTTGTTCTTCGCCTCGTAGCCGCCGGCCGCAATGAGGTTCGCCGGACACATGTAGCCGAAGTAGCCGGTCGCGCAATAGGCGATGAACGTGCGCTTGAACGGACTGTTCCACTTGATCTCCAGTCCGATCTCGTTGACGATCTCGCCGGGCACGCCGACGAACGCGACCTCGCCGATCGACAGCACCTGGAGCTCGAGGTCCTTCTCCGCCGCCCCCGTCCTCTCCCGCCACCTGTCGCGCAGCTTCGCCCTGAACGGGATGAGGAGTCCGCCGACCTTCGGCTCGGACATGATGAAGCGCCCGGCGTTGCGCTGGATGTCGATGACGGACGCCATGGACGCCATCGCGAGGTTCTCGCCCGTGCGGCGCGCGGCCGTGAGCCCGAGCTCGTCGTCCTTCGGCACGACGTCTCCCGCCGCGCCCTGCACGAACATCGCCTCGGCGCCCGTGTCCTCGCGGATGCACCGGCGGTAGAACCCGGGGAAGTCCGCCGAGATGCGCAGGCCGCCGCGTCCCGGGGAATGAGCCGACAGGGGATGCGCCGCGTAGTTGCCGATCACGTAGAGCGGATCGCGCCGCACCGGATCGAGCAACGCGACCGTGCCGAGCTCCTGGTCGACCGGACCCGTGGCGATGCCGTGGAGGGCCCGACGGTGCGCGATGAACGACGCGCAGTTGTCGGCCGTCGTGAAGCGGCGGTTGCGGTTCTCGTCCGCCCGGACCGAATGGAACCCGACCTCGACCTCCCGCCACGCCTTCGCGTCCGCAAGCCGTCCGGCGGCCGCGACGAGCTTCGCGCGGATCGCCTCCACGCTCGCGCGGTCGAGGGCCTCGCCGCCGCTCTCCCCGTCGGGGGCGTACGCGCGGGTGTGCGGTCCTTCGTGGGTATGGGTGCAGGACAGGAGGACGTGCGCCTCCGGCACGCCGAGCGCCTTCGCCGCGGCGGCGCGGAACCCGCGGACGGTCGTGTCGTCGAGCCCCAGCACGTCCAGGGAGACGAGCAGGACCCGCTCGCGGCCGTCGTCCACGGCGACACCGCACATCATGAGATCGTCGTTCTTCGCGACCGAGACGTCATCGGGACCGTAACCGGCGAGCTTCGTCCCGACCGCGCACGGGATCGTCTCGCGGAACCACGCCGCCTTCGTCACGCCTTCCGCCGGAATCGCGGACAATGCCGCGAGCATCGCAATCGCCATCAGTCTTTCCATCATGTCACACCCTCAGGAACAGGCCCTTCTTGTAGAGCCAGTAAAGGAACAGCCAGCCGATCGCGATCATCCCCGCCTGCATGACGAACGCGCCGACCGCGGGCGGAAGGAGCCCGCAGATGCCGCCGAAGAAGTACTGCGACTCGAACCCCCAGTTGAAGACCGTCCGCATCAGGAGGTAGATCGTGATCGCGTTCATGCCGATCACCTTGAAGAAGAAGCCCCACCGGCGCCAGCCCCTCACGTCGACGACCCAATGGAAAAGCGCCAGCAGCGCCGCGGAGATGCCGCCCGCGACAAGGGCGAAGGAGCTCGACCAGACCGGCTTGTTGACCGGCAGCGACCAGCCGCCGAAACCGAACGCCATCAGGAGCCCGCACGCCAGGAGAAGCGCCGCGAAGAGGAGAAGTCGAACCACCTTTGTACACCTACACCTATCATCTACACCTAAAAGTATCTCCCCCGCGAAGTTGCCGAACATGGCCGTCGCGACCATCGTGATCGTGGAGAACCCGCCCTCGGGACGGTGCGCCGT
>CACYCW010000161.1 GCA_902773015.1 uncultured bacterium | reverse complement strand
CCGAGAACATGACCAGCGACATGGTCATCGACAAGATCCTCTCCACCATTCCCGTACCATGATTGACGTCAAGGAACCGGAACCTCATTGAGTATCTTGTCGATCACCGCGTCGCTCGTGACGTTCTCCGCCTCGGCCTCGTAGGTGAGGAGGATGCGGTGACGGAGGACGTCGTGCACGACCTCCTTCACGTCCTGCGGCGTCGCATAGGCGCGGCCGTGGAGGAGGGCGTTGCCGCGGGCGGCGAGGTTCATCGCCAGCGTCGCGCGCGGCGAGGCGCCGTTCTGGATGTGCTCGTTCGCCTCGCGCGTCTTGAAGACGATGTCAAGGATATAGTCGCCGACCTTCTCGTCGCAGTAGACCTCCTTCAGCGTCGCGCGCAGCGTCTCGATGTCCGCCGGCGCGCACACGGCCTTCGCCTCCGGTGCGGTAGCGTTCTCGGCAAAACGCTGCATGATGCGCCGCTCGTCCGCCTTCGACGGCGTCTCAACGAGGCACTTGAACATGAATCGATCAACCTGTGCCTCAGGGAGCGGATAGGTACCCTCCTGCTCGATTGGATTTTGCGTCGCGAGGACGAGGAACGGCTCCGGCAGTCGGTAGGTCTCCTCGCCGATCGTGACCTGGCGCTCCTGCATCGACTCCAGGAGGGCCGACTGCACCTTGGCGGGGGCGCGGTTGATCTCGTCCGCAAGCAAGAGGTTGGTGAACACGGGCCCCTTCTTCGGCGTGAACTCACCTGTCTTCGGTGAGTAGATGAGCGTGCCGACGACATCGGCCGGTAGCAGGTCGGGGGTGAAGGAGATGCGCTTGAAGTCAAGCCCGAGGGTCTTGGCGAGCGTGTTCACGCTCAGGGTCTTCGCGAGGCCCGGCACGCCCTCGAGGAGAATGTGCCCGCCCGTCACCATCGCAAGGATGAGTCGGTCAATGAGCTTCTCCTGCCCGACAATCACCTTCGCGACCTCGTCGCGTATCCTGCTCACCAGCTCCGCCTGCGCGGAGATCCTGTTCGTCACTTCTTTAAGATCCATACTTTCTTTTCCTTTCCGATTCACTTTCCCTCTGATCGGGATTAGAGTTATTGTATCACAAATCGCCTTCCGCCGCAACTCGGTTGGTCAACACCCGGATTGCGTCACATTTGACTTTTTCCGCCCATGCGAATCACTCGGCGGGGAATCGCCCGACAAAGACTCCTGTTGGATCTTGCCGCAAACGCCGCAAGGGGGCGAAGCAGGGAAGATGGCGTTGATGTCGCCGATGGCCTTCTTTAGCTCATCGAGGGTCTCGCGGCGGACGAGCGCGAGGCGCCGCTCATCGGCGGCGACCTGGACGGCCTCGCAGGCGTCCGGCGCGATCACGATATCCGACTGGCCGGGCGTGAAGCTCACGGCGGCCGCGAGAAGTGAGGCGACGAGCAGGCAGTTCATCCACGATCCTTTCTCAAGTCAATTCAGCTGTTACCAATCTCGCGACTGCCGGACGGAATACACCCTAGAATTCGACGGTTCCATAGTGCCCGACGTCCCAGAACGTGTCGGGATAGTCGCCCCAGAGGATGTTCGTGGTGCCGGTAGAGAGCGCGCGGTCGCGGCAGAAGTTCATCGGCACCGCGTCTTTCAGGCCCGGGAGAGCCGCGAGGGGAATCGCAAACTCGGCGCGCCAGCCAGTCGGCGTGCGCGTCGCGCGCGTCTCCGCGCCAGGGTCCCAGTCGCGGTCCAGCACGCGCTCGCCATTGATGCGCAGGTGCGCGATGAACGCCGTCGAGCCGGCGCTCGTGAGCAGCAGCTGGTAGTAGTTAGTCCGATCGCCCGAGGGATTGATGAAGAGCTCGACCGAATTGTCCGTCCAGACGAGAGGATCGCCCTTCCGCCGCGGCAGTGCGCCCGTGTCGTCCATCATCGGCTCTTCGCAGTCGAAGACGACGTGCAGGCGGTCGTTCGCCTTCCACGTGTTCACCCACGTCTTCACCGGCGCGACGGAGCGCACGCGGTTCTTGCTCACGACGGTGTCGACGAGGATGCGCCGCGAGGCGTCCGCACCCGCCGGGACGCGGAACGAGCCGAACGCCGCCCGCTTGGCGTTGAACGCGGCGATGGTCCGCTTGAGCTCGTCGAGGGTCTCGCGGCGGACGAGCGCGAGGCGGCGCGCCTCGAGCGAGCCGGCGGCGACTTTCCTCTCCGCCGCGGCGAAGAGCCCCTCAAACTCGGCGATCACTGCCGGCGAGTAGACCTTTGTGTACATCTCCTCCGGCGTTGGCGGATCGGGCTGCGGTCCGATCGACGTCTCGCTGAAGCTGCCCACAAGCTGGCCGATCCAGATCTCCTCGCAGCGCGCGAGGAATCGCGCCATTTCCGGCGCCGCCGGCCCGAACATGAGGCGCGCGTACTCGTCGAGCAGCGCCTCGACGTCCGTTCCGGGGTTCCACATCACCTTGCTGAAGACGTACTGGTTGATGAGTCCGGGGAACGACCGGTCGATCTCGCACTCCATGTAGGCGCCGAAGATGTACGGCGCGAGCCGCTGGAAGTAGCGCCCGATCGCGCGCGGCGTCGAGAGGATGATGCCAGGCTGCCAGAGCTTGCGGTACTTGTGCACGTACGTCCACATCCACACCTTGCGGCCGCCGAGCTTGTCGTACCACGCCTTCACCTCGTTGACCTCGCGCGCGAGCTCCTTCGGATTGCCCTCTGCGAACGGCCCGCGTTCGGCGACCATCACGTCGATGTTGTCGGGGATGTCGTACCGCGGCACCTCGCGGTAGCGGCTGTAGGCCATCATCGTCACGTGACCCTTCACGCCCTCTGCCTTCAACCGGCGCGCCAGAGCCGTCACGTTGGACCAGATGAGATCCGACGCCCAGTAGACCTCGGACGCCTTGGCGTAGCGTGCCTGGCAGTTCGGGCAGAAGCACTTGGCCATTCCGTCCTGCGGCATGATGTCCACGTACTTCCGGTCCTTGCAGTTCGGTCCCCAGCCGTAGACGGGCTTCCCCGAGCGCGGATGGAAGGTGGGCGCCTCGCCCGGGAAGATGCCGCGGACGGACGCCGGCTCGCCGGTGAGGTAGCTCTTCACGTCCTGGTAGATCTCCTCCCAGACTCCGGACGTGTGGCAGAGCTGGCCGGGATGGCCGTGCGTGGTGACGCGCAGCGAATTGTGCCGCCGCCCGTCCGGCAGCAGCAGGAAGTACTCCGGGTGTGACTTCGCGAAACGCTCCATGTAATGGAACTTGTTCTGCCCGTGGCAGCACGGCAGGTTCTCGGTCTCCATGCGGTAGCGCCACCAGTTGAGCGCCTTGTCGGGATGCCGCGTGCCAACATCGGCCGGGCCCGTGAACCAGAGTCCCCGATCGTCGATGGAGAACCGGCGCACGGTGTTGACCGGGCCGTCGAGGAGATCCGTCTCCGGCACGTCGATCCGATCGTGCCGCGGCACGATCGTGCCGAGCTCGCCGGGAAAGTAGAACCTCACGCCGACGAAGCGCTCGAGGAACTCGTAGACGCCGAACGTCGTTGCGCGCTCGAAGTTGTTGACCCCGTAGCCGAGACGCGTGCGCGCGAGCCGGGCATGGCCCTTCGGGTCGTCCTGCCCGACGACGTAGACGGCCGAGCCGTCTGCGGCGGTGCGGATGCGGTAGGCGTCGCGCGCGAGGTCCTTCACCGCGAGACCAACGGCGCGGGACCAGGCGTTGTCACCGAGGATGAGCGCGGCGCGACCCGGACGCGGGGCGTTGACGACGGGCACCGGCGCGCCCAGCGACTGGGAGAGGAACTCCCGTGCTTCATCGGCGGCAACCTGGACGGCCTCGCAGGCGTCCGGCGCGATCACGATATCCGACTGGCCGGGCGTGAAGCTCACGGCGGCCGCGAAAAGCGAAGCAACAAGCAGACTGTTCATTCGATTACCTCATGATCAGGACAAAGCCATTCGGCGAGTAGTGGAAGCCGTCTTCCGTCACCGTGACGACGCCCTTGCGGATCGGCTGCCCGCCGTTGCATGTGAACGACCATCCGCCCGTGCGCAAGTTCGAGCCGCCCGGGATCGCACTGAGGTCGACGGGGATGAGGAACGGCTGCCGTCCGCAGTCGGCGATCAGGTCGACGACGCCCGTCGACGCGAGCGACACGCCCCTGATCGCGCCGATGCCGTTCGTAGAGACCGTCAGCGAGCCGACTGGTGAGACCGCGCGGTAGACATTCAGCGTCGCACCGGAATCGACGCGCAGCGACCCGATCGTCGGTGCCGATGTCTGATACGCTTCCGGACCCGCGATCGGGAAGCCTGTGTGGGTTCTGTTCGCGTCGAACGGCGAACCGTCCGAGAACCAGTTCGTGTGCGTGTAGGTGACGTTGTTCGTCTCAAAGACCGTCACCCAATCTGACCTATCAATGCTCGCCTCGACGGACCAGGAACACGGCATGAAGACGGAGCCGACATTGGTGTCGTTCGGTATCAGGTCGACTGAAGTGACCGCCCCTGCCGTCGTCGGCAGACGCATCTCGATGCTCGTCCAAGTGCTGGGAGTGCTCTCGACGAATGACACGGGGCCAGGCGCGTAATGATAGGTCAACGTATCGCAGTCGCAGAGCTTGTCCGGTCCGCAGTTGGCATAACTGCCGGTATCGTGCGTCACGTTCGCCCACTGGCGATAGCCGATCTGACCAGGCTGAAGGTCGTCGATGTCCGTCGTTACGTACTCGAGATTGGCGTTGCAGCGGTTGCCGTCGGCGTCGAACAGGCCAAACTCCCGCACCTTGCAATGCTTCTTGTAGTTGATCCAATTCGTCGCGTTGGTGTTGTTGAGACGGTAGTTGAGCCGGAAGTACTCGAACTTCGCGCCGATCGCCAGCGCACCTTCCTTCACGGTGACGTCGCCGGCGAACGTCTGCTCGCCCACGAGCGTCCAGCTGCCTGGTCCCTCCTTGACGATAGCGAGACTACCGACGCCGTTCGTGACGTCGTGAAGCTGGTTCGCGGCGCCGTTGCCGCCGAGCGTGAGCGTATCGTCCGCCGTCGACGCCGCGGAGACGCCGCCGAGCACGAGCGGATAGTCGCTCGCGTTGACGATGCGACCGTGGCCGAAGATGGCAATCGGACGCGTCATGCACCTCGCAGAGGTCGTGCCGCGGTACTCGAGCGAGCCCTCGTGCGTCAGGTCGGTCTCGTCGCCGAGGCGAATTGCGTAGGCCGTCGGCACGGCGGTCGAGAGGTCGTTGCCGTAAAGCGCCTCGTAGAGGTTTGTGGCCATGCCGAGCGAACAGCCCTTGCCGCGTTCGGCGAGCGTCTCGAACGCGAGCGTTCCCTCGCGCACGGCGATGCCGCCCGAGAAATTCGTGCGGTCACACCTGCCCAGGTTCCACGTGCCCGCGCCGCGCTTCTCGAGGTAGAGCGGGTAGCAGATTCCGTCATAGGTCGAATCGTAGAGCTTGCCCGACAGTGTGCAGTCGTTCGTCTCGCACGGCCCGGTCAGGATGAGATGGCCCGCGCCATGAGTCTTCTCTGTGGATACAAGCGAGATCGAACCGGTGAGCGTCAATCCACCGTTGATGCCGCCATCGAGGTAGGTCGGGTAGGCGGCGGTGCCGAAGATGTTGAAGACCGCGGCCGAGGTCTCGGCAGGCCCAAGATGCTCAAGATAACCGCCGTCGCCGCTGAACCTGAACTTGGCGTAGCCGAGCGAACCAGGGCTGGTCGTCGATCCGAAACGATAGAGCCCGAGATAGCCCGGTCGGTTGAACTGGGTGTAGCTACTCTCGATGCTGATATCGGAAAGGTGCGCCAATTCATTCGACGCGACGGTAAAAGACTGCCGATTGATGACGCTGAAACGGATGGGCTGCCGATAGCCGACCGTCCCGGTGAAGTCTCCGCCTTCGCCCTGGATGCGCAGCCGCAGGTCCAACCCGGTGAGCGCGCAGTCGTTGGTGAGCGTGCCGGATCCAGCCAGGCCGTAGACGTAGTTCCACCCGGGCTGTGGCAGATAGAGGAGTCCCGGCGCCTCGACATGCAGAAAACCGAAGATGAAGGTCTTTCCTTCATAGTCAATCGTTCCAGGCTGAGGCAGCCGCACCGTGCCGTCATTGATTTCGAAACGGGCAAAATAGTAGTCGTAATGATGCGTCGCCAGGTATTCGTCCCTGATTGATGTCAGCGTCATCTCGGACGACGCGTTCTTGACGACCGTGCCGACGCGGCTGACGACCTTGTTCACCGTCCGGAAGGACGAGATGGTGCAGGGGAGCGTGAAGTTGGTCGTGACGTTGAACGTGAGACGCGACGTGGTGTTGGACAACAGCACCTGTCCAACGCCGGCGAGGACCGAGACGGAGTCGTTGTCGACGACCGCCGGGTGTTCGCTCCAAAGGACGACCTGGTCCGTCTCGCCTGGGAGGGACGACGCGGTCTCGCCATTGACAGTGTACTTCGACACGTCAGTCAGGCTGTCCGCCTCGGACCCCATCCAAAAGTAGTCCGTCGCGCCGACGGTCAGCGCCGCCAACAACACCATCACACCCACTACCTGAACCATTGATCTTTTCATGTTTCCCTCCTAAATTTCAACGATAGAGGGATCAGTCGCCGCCAGAATCGTGACCAGGCAGGCCATCATCGTCATCTCTCAGCTTTCCTCAGTTTTTTCACCACGTTTTCTTCACGTTTCTGCAGGTCGGAGCACACCCCAGGCGCACCCAAATCCCTCTGCCGCAATTCTATCAAAAAGCGTGTCAGCGCGTCAACGGCAAATAGGCCTTCATGTCCTCCGGTATCGGGGCGACGAAGGTCATCTCCTGCCCCCTCGTCGGATGATGAAGCCGCAACCGCCAGGCATGCAGCATCTGCCGCACCGGCACCGGATCCAGCCGTCGGTCGAGCGTGGACTTGCCGTATGTGCGGTCACCGATCACCGGACACCCGATGCTCGCCATGTGAACGCGGATCTGGTGCGTACGCCCCGTCTCGATGCGGCACTCCATCCAGGAGACCGGATGGTTCGCTCGCCCGACGCAATCGACCTCATCGAACTCCACGAACTTCCTCCAGTTCGTGACCGCCAGCTTACCGTTGCGCTCAACAATGGCCATGCGCTTGCGGTCCACCGGATGCCGTCCGATCAAGTTCTCGATGCGTCCGGCGGCGAGACACGGCTGGCCATGGACGATCGCGAGATACGTCTTCTCGATGTTGCGGTGGCTCGCGAACGCCTTCGCGAGCGCATCCATCGCCGCCTGCGACTTCGCAACGACGATGAGCCCGCTCGTGTCCTGGTCGAGGCGATGGACGATGCCCGGACGCGCCACGCCACCGATGCCCGAGAGCGTCGGGCAGTGCCCCAGCAGCGCGTTGACGAGTGTGCCGGTAAAATGCCCGGGCGCCGGATGTACCACCATTCCCGGCGGCTTGTTGACGACGATCAGGTCGTCATCTTCGAAGACGACATCAAGCGGAATCGCCTCTGCTTCGGGCTCGGCCGGCACCGGCGGCGGAATCGTCACGACGATCGCGGCGTCCGCGGCAACCTTCTGCCCCGCCTTCTCGGCGACGCTCCCGTTGACGGTGACGAGTCCTGCCTTGACGAGCCCCTCGATCCGTGAACGGGAGAAGTCCGGGTACAACTCAAGGATCTTCCGGTCGAGCCGCACTAGCGCTTACATCAGCCCCCGATAGAGGCGCTCGATGTCCTTTACCGTGAGATCGCGAGGATTCCCGGGACGGCAGGCGTCCGCATAGGCGGACTTCGCGAGGAACGCGACATCCTCCTTCTTGAGCACGCCCTTCAGGCTCGGCGGGATGCCGACGTCCTTGGCGAGTTTCTCAACGGCGGCGATCGCGGCCTTGCGCGCCTTGGCAATCGGCATCTTCTCCGCGCCCTTCACGCCCATGGCGACCGCGATCTTGCGATACTTGTCACCGGTCTTCGGCGCATTGAACTTCATGGCCGTCGGCAGCAGGATCGCGCACGCCTTGCCATGCGGCATGTCGTAAAGCGCCGAGAGCCCGTGCGCCATCGAGTGGTCGATGCCGAGGCCGACGTTTGAGAAGCCCATGCCGGCGATGTACTGGCCGAGAGCCATGCCGGCGCGCCCGGCGGGCTTGTTGGCGACCGCGTCGCGGAGCGAGAGAGAGATGAGACGGATCGCCTCCAAGTGCATCATGTCCGTCATCGGGCACGCCGCCTTGGTGATGAGGCCCTCGATTGCGTGGGTGAGCGCGTCCATTCCGGTGAAGGCCGTAAGGCCCTTGGGCATCGAGCTCATCATGTCAGGGTCGACGAACGCCACGACGGGAATGTCGTGCGGGTCGACGCAAACGAACTTGCGCTTTTTCTCGACATCGGTGATGACGTAGTTGATCGTCACCTCTGCAGCGGTGCCGGCCGTCGTCGGGACGGCGAGGATCGGCTTCGACGGGTTCTTCGTCGGGGCGACGCCCTCGAGGGAGCGGACATCTGCAAAGCGCGGGTTGGCCATGATGATGCCGACGGCCTTCGCCGTGTCCATCGAGCTGCCTCCGCCAATGGCGATGATCGAGTCAGCCTTCGCCGCCTTGAACGCCTTGACGCCGTCCTTCACGTTCTGGATCGTGGGATTGGGCTTGATTTCCGAGAAGACCGCGTACTTGACCTTAGCGGCATCGAGGAGCGCGGTCACCTTGCCGGTGACGCCGAACTTGATGAGATCGGGATCGGAGAAGACGATCGGCTTCTTGAGCCCGCGGTTGGCGAGCTCGGTGACAATGGACTTGATGGCACCCGCACCGTGGTACGAGGTCTCGTTCAGGATGATTCTGTTGACCATTTCTTTACCCTTTTCGTGACGTGCCTTTCCTGGCACTTGTCTGTAATTATACCAAAATCAGATTATCAGGTGCAAAAAAAGAGCCGGCGACGTCCTACTCTCGCACGGGCGAGTCCCGCACTACCCTCGGCGATGGGGCCCTTGACTTCCGTGTT
>CACYCW010000160.1 GCA_902773015.1 uncultured bacterium | reverse complement strand
TTGTGCTTTATCATTTCGTGAAACATTGAATTCCCTTTCAAACCCTGTCGCAATCTATTTCGTATATTTTATCATAATTTACCCAGTGCGGGATACACATAAACAGACCCGCAAACCGCCAGTTCGCCCGCCTTCTTCGGCGATATGAAGGACATGACCCCGACCTTGAGAAGCCCCGCGCGATCCGCCGATTCGGGAATCGCATGCAGCCCCTCTTCAAACTTCGTCTCAATGTTGTCGAATATCTTTGACATCTCAGCCCTCAATTCAGATAACAATATTATATCAAAATCAACGGGCGAACGGGCGGAATTCACGGATTAACAGACGAACCCAGATGCACCATTTTTCATTTCTTTCTGGTTATTGTACTACATTCATCCCATCGCCGTCAAGCCTCCTGGGAAATGGGCCGCAGAACCCGCCGCCACGCGTGAGGCGGAAAGTCAACGGGGTAAATGAGATTTTTTACGAAAAAGTTTTCGGGGCGACCCGGCGGGAACGCCAGACCACCCCGAAAAAAACGGCAAACGGACCGTTTTCAGTCAACGAGACTTATTCGACTTTTGGAATCACTGCTATTCAATCGCCTCGGAGCCGTAGAGGGCGTTGTCTTTGTCGACGAAGGCCGTCTTCGTGCGTTCGTGCACAAACCCCTTCGCGCCGCTGAGCTTGTAGGGCTGGCCGCACGACTCGACGTGTCCGTCTGCGAAGGCGAGATTCGCGTGACCGCGATGGCGGAACGCCTGCGTGCCCGCCTCGCGCAACCCCGAGGAGGACGAGTCGAAGAGCGGGTCGGAGACCGGCGCACGCATGAACTTGTTCATGCCTCCGGCATAACCCGCATCCCCGAAGAGAAGCAGCCTCGCCGCCTGTGTCACCCGTGACCACCGGAGCGGCTTCTTGCGCGCCCCGGGATCGCCCTCGACCTTCCCGACGTACGCGCAGTTGTAGTTGTAGCCGGTGTAGCCGCATCCGTCCCAGTTGTCGTTCTCGGCGCGGCACTTCGGACACGACACGACGCTCTTGATGTTGAGTCCGCCCCAGAGCTCGCCCGGCTCCCACGCACTGCTGCCATCGCGCTTGACGAAATCCCAGCCGTACGAGGTGTAGCCGTCGACCGTACGCATTCCCCACGGGAACTCCCCCTTGCTCATCGCGTGACTGACGCACGCATGGGCAAGGGAGCGCAGGTTGGACTTGCACTGCGCGTCATAGGCATTCTCCCGCCCGATGGAGGAGAACTTCATGACGCTCGCGACCAGCAGGCCAATTACGACCGTGACGAGCAGCAGCTCGAAGAGCGTGAAGCCCCTTCTCATCGTCACTCCGTCGCGAGCTTGAAGAACTTCTCCTCGCCAACGGCGACCGAGAAGACAGTGCGCCAGCGTCCGATCGTCTCGTCATAGCGGGAAGAGACGAACGTCGTCGCGAGCGTCGGCCAGTCCTTCTCGGCGAGATCCGACGTGCCCTTCACGACGACGCCGGCGGTATCGCTCAACTGACGGTCGGAGAGGAGAGACAGGTAATTCGCCGTCTCGTCGTGCAGGAAGTCCTCGACGACGAAGTCGAGAGCCGTCGCCGGATCCGCGTCAATTGCGATGTCGAGAAGCGCGCTCACGGCATTGGAGCGTCCGTTCGACGGCCGTTGCAGATCAACGCCGGCGACGGACTGCTCGACGCCGTTCGGCCCAGTGGTGTAGGTGTAGTTCGTCGAGATGATCTCCTTGCCCGTGACCGACTTGTCCCAAGCGTTCGCCCAGCCGTAGTTCTCCAGCACCCAGAGTTCGTGGTCCGAGACCGGCGCGACGTCCGCGACCGCGTCGACTTCGGGGGCCGTCGCCTCGCCCGTTCGCCCGTTCGAGTCCTCCATGTTGCTGATGCGCACGTAGCGGAACCACTTGCGGCCCTTCTCGTCAACGGGAAGGCCGTCTGCATTGGCGAGATCAAAGCCCGTGCCACCGGCAGAGCCGTTAAAGCGCCGCGCAATCTCACCCAGTGAAAGCCCGCTCGCATTCTCCCATGTCACCCTCGGGTCAACCGGCAGACAAGCATCGGTCCTCTTGCCCCACCACTGGTTCTCAGAGAAGAGCGACGTGTCGGGATTCTCCGCGTCGTAGACGAAGCCGAGCGTCGGGAAATCGTCGGCATAACGGGGAGCGACGGGGTTGATGACCGAGTACCAGGTCTCGCCGTCCTGAGAGACCTCGACGAGCCCCTGCTCATTGAAATTGTTGGAGTCGCCGAATTCAAAAGTGTTCGGATCATCCGTTCGTGTGTAGTAGCCGGCTGAAACGGAGCTGTTGAACCCGGAATTTCCATAGACGATGAAATCGATGCCAAACGGATTCTTCGGATCATCGATGACGTCATGGTCGAAGGCGATTGTCACATAGGCCTCGCCGGCATCAGCGGACTCAAGTGTCAGACACTTGCCAGGCCCCCAAATGGGAGTCGCCGGCGTCACCGGTGTCGCCGGCTCGGTCCAGCCGCCGAATGTCATCGGCGGAATCATCGACACCGGGCGCCCGAGGACGTTCTCGAAGACATTGTACTGTTCGTCATCGCAATCCGTCCAGCAGCTCATGGGATCATCCACCCCGACAACTTCGTAGCCGTAGGGCGTCTCGGCTGGCTGCGGCACGCCGATGGGATCCCCATCCTGCATCCAGCCGTTGAGCGACATGACGTACCATTCCCCTGGAGCTGCCGTCGTGTATGTCACGCCGCTGTTTGAATACATTGCGGCATCGTATTCCGTTTGATACTCCTCGTTCGTCTGGATGAGGAAGTTCACATAGAACGTCCACGATATCGAATCCTCCATGCCGTAGACCGCATCCTGGTCATCAAACATGGCGGGGCTGAAGTCCATTTTTGGGCGCGAATCGTTGACATCGTAACCGAAGCCCTGCATGTAGAGTCCCCAGGATGCGTCTTCCGACACCATCGTGAGGCGGTGGTCCTCCTCGACGACGGCTTTGAGCACCGTCTCGACATTCGGCGCCTCGCCGTTCCAACGGTAGCCCCACGCCCAGGCGTAGCCGCCGAAGAAGTCGATGACGATGGCGCAGCGGTTCGTGCCCTCGCCCACCCAGTAATGGATGTCGTCGAAGGTTGAGACACCCACCATCGTCGCAGCCGCACCTGTGAGACTGAGCCCGAGGGCCGCAGCCGCCATGATCGTCTTTGCTTTCATTTCTGTTCTCCTGTTTGGTTTGTTCTTGTTGTTTTCAATTATCTCGAATGTCAGCTCCCCTTCACATCTCGAGCTGGTGGTAGAAGTGAACACGCATGGCATGTGGGGCACCGCTCCCTGACGGATACGGATCTCGCCACACGACCGCAACGCCGCGCGGCCCGTACTCCGCGCGCAGGAACACGAGAAAGAGCTGGCGCGTCTTGCCGAAACACCCCCGCCAGTAATCCCGCAGGAACATCCGCTCGGCGACGGTGAGCCGCTCTTCCAGGCAAGTTCCCCTGAACGGGGACGCGCCCTCGCCCTCGTCCAGCCAGTCGAGCGCGTCGTAGGCCGCGCGCCAGTCGCCACTTGCGCGCACACCGGCAAAGGCGTCCATGAGCCGCGCCGCAATCATCTCGAGATCGCCACGTCCGACGCCGAACGCCGACTCAAGCGTCTCCCGCGCATCGACCGCGGCGTTTGTCGCCGCCGCGTTCCAGTCCCGTGGCGTCTCCATGAGCGCCATCAGCATCACGTTGGTCGAGGTCGTGAACGGATCGACCCGAGGCCCCTCGCCGCGATCGTCAACGAGGCCGAGCCCCTCAAGATCCAGTGCGCCCTCATCGGCGCGCGGCAGGAGCGCCAGCTCGCCGACGGACTGCAGATATCCGGTATCGGACACCATCGCACCTTGTTCACTCTCTCGACCGCGCCACTCCTCAACCGTCGTCTCGGACACGCGCCACTGCTCCGGCTTCCAATTGAGCCGCGCGTCCTCGACTGCGTAACCGTCCGGCCCGACGCCATCGAGCGACCCAGCCGTACAGGTTGCCGTGAAGGCGAGCGCCGGTGTCTCGTCTACAACCGCGCCGTCCTCATCCGTCACACGCAACGCGACGGTGATGTGCAGGATCATCGGCGGTTCCGGCATGCCGAGCTCGTCCTCGGCCGGCGGTAACAGCGTCGATGGCAAGTCGATCGAGTAGGCATGGACAGGATCCCCATCCTCGTAATCCTCGGACGGACTCACTTCGACCGGCATCGACTCGGCGGATGCGGTGAACGCGCCGTCGTCCGAAGCAACCGTGAACGCGGCGATGAGACCAAAAGAACCATCCGGCTCGGCACGCTTTCGGAACGGAAAAGCGACCGCGACGGCCGGCGATACGCCGCCGTCCGTTGCGCGCCAGCCAATCGCACCGACCTGCGGCACGCGCTCGGCGCACGGCAAATCGAGCGCGAGAGGCACGTGATTCGCGTCGAGATAGTCATCAAGCGTCCGCCGCACGTCATCCCCGAGCCCATACTCAAGCGCGGCATGGACATTTTCCGCCGGATCGGTCAGCGCGACGAGCCCAGGATGCCGCACCGCCGGGGCGGACGAGACCAGGGTGTCGACGACGAACGTGCGATCGTGGGTCACCGCACCACCGGACAGGATTGTCGCGGCATCGCCTGTCGCGAGGTTGAGATCGAGAAGCGAGATAAACGGCACGCCCGGAAATTCCGCACGAGCGGCGGCAACATCTGCCGCGAACTGCTGAGCCTCGGCCCTACTCGCGAAGAAGGGCGCGAGCGAGAGACGTCCGCAGGCGGAGAAACTGCGATTGGTGAGCACAGGCACGAGATTCACATCCGGCAGATCGGAGACATCGACGGCCAGGTAGGCGACGCGGCCGGCGTCGAAATCAAGGCGCTGCCAGCGGGCGGTCGACGCGCAGACGGCGCGACGGCGCACGGTAGGGACAATCGGCGGCGGCAGGTACGCGAGAGCCTCAAGCGTCAGCACGGGCACGACGCCGTTCGTCGCGGCTGGATCGTCCGCACCGAGGACGCGTCCCGGCCAGTCCGCAGCATGCGCATCGCCCAGCGCCGCATCGATGCCGGACATCGCACGCGCGAGGGCTGCCTCGAGCAGGAAACGTCCGCGTTCAGCGCGCATCAGCACGGCACCCGGCGCACGTGCACCGCGCATCCGCGCCGAGAACGCAACGGCCGAGGCGGACATGAGCGCCAGAAAGCCAAGCACGATGAGAAGCGCTGAACCGCGGCGTGAGGCGAGTCTCATCGTGCACCCCCCTCTACCGGACGGAAGGCGTTCGGATAATACACGGCCGTGCCGCCCGCCGCGAGGTCGCGCCCCTTCGCCGTCGCGACGCGCCGCACCTCGACGTGGTAGGCCTGCCCCCACGGATCGCGCACATTCCCTTCCGGCGCGTAGTTCTTCGCCGCCGCGTCGGGATCGGCGGCGTTACCAACTGCGGCGGCGATCTCCTCCATCTCCAGGCGCGCCTTCGAGAGACGGGCGCGATTGCGGGCCGTGATCGACGAGGAGGCGAACGCCGTGACGAGCAGCGCCAGCATCGCGATGACGGCGATGAGTTCGACGAGGGTAAAGGCGCGCCTCATTCGAAAGCCTCCTCCGGAGCGGTGGTGAGATCGTCCGCCGTGCCCCACTTGCCGTCGGGACCGGCCGAGGAGACGACGACGGTGATTGTCTCGTCCGCGCGCGAGGTGGCAGCAGCGAGCGCGACCGGCGCGTAGGCCGTGCCGTCCGCGGGAAGCGGCAGCCCCACGCGCACGAGGGGCCGCCCCGTACGCACCGCGCCGGACTCGTCCCACGCGCTCAACACGCGGTAGTTCGCGGCAGAATCCGTCGTGTCCGCGCCGACCAGCGTCGCACTGGCGGCACGTGCGGTATCGGCCATCGCCTGCCGGCGCTCGGCGGCGTCCGCCACGGCGGTTTCGCCGTTTGCCCACGCGATGGATCCCTGGTTGAGCATCGACGTGAGGAGCGTCGCGAGGAGCCCCATCAGCACGGCCGCGACGAGCACCTCGAGCAGCGTAAAACCGCGTCTCATTCGCCCCTCCCCTGGAAGCGAACCTCCGAATAGAAAAGCGGCGCCGAATCGAGCGTGCCGGGCAGGGGAGAGACGCGAACACCGACGCAAAGGCGCGCCGGCTCGCCGGCCGTCACCGTGAGACGCGACGCCCAGCCGGCCGGGAGGTCGGCGAGGAGGGCGTCGTCCAGAGCGGAGAGGTCACCCGACTGGGCTACCTCCTGCCAGGCGCTCCAGGAGAGGTTCGTATTCGAGAGCGCCGAGACGGCACGGCTCATTGCCCCTTCCGCCGCCGCGACGGCGACGAGCTCCTCGCGCGCGAACCGGCTCTCGCGAAAGCCGAGCGGATAGAGACCCGCGACACCGAGAACGCCCATCGCCACGACGAAGATCGAAAGCTCGACCTCAATCAGCGTGAAGCCCCTCATGGCGCAACCTCCATTTCGGCGGCGGAAATCTCCGCGCCGATCGGTTCGGTCGTGCCGTCCGCCCGGCGTGCGAGAAGTGCGACACGGCCCTCCATCTGCGACCGGGAACCGGTCGACGGCACAAAGGCGACAATTCCCTTCTCGACCCAATAGCCCTTCGGCAGCTCCAGCGCAGCGAACGCCGTGCCGTAAGGCGCGCCGACACGCCACTCGGTCTGAACGGCGGCAAGAGGAAAGACCTCGGAAGAGTCATCGAGGCGAACGGGGCCCTCATCCGCAAACTCGTCCCACGGGTGTCCGTCGACAATCGCCGAGACGCGTCCGGTCGCGCGCACGGCGAACGCACGACCGACGGGTTCGGCGTCGAGGTCGTCGGTCGCCGCGATCTCATGGTCTCGGAAGTGAACAACGACGCGCACGTTCTCGGTGGAGGAGATTTCGGCGGCGTTACGCAGGAAGCCAACAAGCATCTCGCGGGCGGAACGGTCAGAGACGTCGCGCGCGACGGCAAAACCTGCCGCAACGGCAACCCCGCCGAGCATCGACAGAATGCCGACGACAGCCAACAGCTCCACGAGCGTGAAGCCCCGCAGATATGACTCTTTCCCCACCTTCTTTCCCCTCATGCGAGGTACTTGACGGTTCTCAAGGATCGGCTCGTATTCCGACTGTAACGGTTGCGCGACAGAGCCTGATTTCCACAGGACTTTCCGGTTACCGACCCATTTGAGGCGATATTATACCATTGCCTGGCGTCACATGTCAAATCGACGGCGGTCATTGTCGGCCAACGAGTGCCGTCAATGACCGCCTATCGCTCGGCAGAATGCCGCTTACTGTTACTTCTTCTTGGGTGCGGGCTCAGCCTTCTTGGCCGCCGGTTTCGTCTCAACCTTGACAGGCTTCGACTCAATCTTCGTAACCGTCGGCTTCGCCTCGGCCTTCTTCTCAGCAGGCTTGGGCTCCGCCTCCTTCGCGTCGTCCTTCTTGGGCTCGGTCTTCGCCTTGACAAGATCCTTGCGGGTCTTCATCATGTTCTCCGCCGAGTAGGTGGAGATGGTGAAGATCCACTTGCCCTTATCGAGCTTGAAGTAGCGGTCGGAGCCGTCCTTCACCTTGTTGCCGACGGTGGCGACATGAGTGACGGTGTTCGAGCCTTCCTTCACGGTGACGGTGTAGACGTAGCCCGTGGAGAAGCCAAGCTCCTTCTCGGTCAGCTTCGGATCCGCGACCGAGTTGAAGTCGAGGTACGAGAGCGCCGAATCGAGGGAGTACGTCTTCGAGGTGTCGAGCTCCTCCTTCGGCCCGAGCCCCTTCAGCGTCCACGTCGAGTTGGTGCCCTTCTCGAGCTCGACGACCTCCTTGTCGTGCGAGAACCTGACCGCCTTCACATCCGACGAGGAAATGGAGGCGATGCGGGTGTTGCACCACTGCTTCACGTCGCCGTCGAAGGCATCGAGCGTGTCCTTCACGAGCACCGTCTCGCCGTCAAAGGCGAGGTAGCGTCCGTCGGGGTAGCCCCCGCCGCCGTACATGGCGGCCTGTCCGGTGGCCTTGCGGTTGTGCTTGTCGCCGATGGAGAGCTCGGCGAGGGCCTTGCCGTCCTTGTCCTTGAGCGCCACCTTGATGGGGGCGGCGATCTTGCGGCCGTGGGCGACCTGGCCGACCTTGAGCTCGGCGAGCTTCATCAGGTTCTCGGCGATCTTCTCTCGGTCGGCGGGATAGCCGTGGAGCGAGGTGACCTTCCAGCCGTCCGCGCTCGCGGCGAGCGTGAGCTTGCCGCCGACCTCGACGCGGGCGACATCCGCGACGCTGAGGTTCGGCAGGATGGTTTTACCGTTCAGCTTCGCGGCGGCGGGACGCGAGCCGCTCTGCAGGAAATAGGCCGCACCGCCGAGAACGACGGCCACAACGGCCAGAATGACCAGATTCTTCGTTTTCATTGTCTTTGTCTTTTCTTCATATTTTCGATTGCTGCCGATTGCTGCCGGTTGCGATCGGGTCGATTGCAATCGACAGCAGTCGATTCAACGGTCGGCTACCCCCTCTTCCGCCGTAGGAAGCCCCTGAGGAGCCCGAACACGACCACCAGCGCGGGGATGAGCGCGATGTTGATGCACTTGAGCGTGAGCCCGAGCGAGTCGATGTCGGCGGTCAGCTCCTTCCTCACGTTCTTGAGCTGCTTGCGCGTCTCGGCCTGGGCCTTGCGCAGCTTCAGGATCTCCTCCTGCTGCTCCTTCGAGAGGATGAAGCGCTCGTCGCCGCTCTTCTGCTTCTGGAGCGACTGCAGACGCTGCTGCGTCATCTGCAGCTCGGCCTCGAAATCGGCCGCCTTGCGCTGCCACTGGCGCGTCGCCTTCGCCTCGAGCTCGTTCACGACGGTGAACGGACGGTCGGTGGTGCCGCGCGAGCGGACGCCGATCAGCTCCTCGCGACCGGCGAACTGCTCGATCACGTTCGAGAAGAGCGTCAGGTTGTCGTTGATGAGCTGCGGGATGTTCCCGAACGGCGTCTTCATCATGCGCACACAGAAGTCGTCCGCGAGGAAGTCGGTGTCGGCGAAAAGCATGACCGAGCCCTTGCCCTCCTTGAGTGCCTTCGAGACGTCGTTCGTGCCGTCCGGCCCCTTCGGGAAGGCGGTCTTGAACGTGCCGGCAAGACGCGCCGCGAGCACCCGCTCGTGCCCGTCAGGCACCATCTCCTTCGCGCCGCCGCCGAACTGAACGGACATCTTGTCGGTCGAGCACGAGTTCTCCTTCGACGTCGTGATGACGGGCGTGAACGTGAGATCCATGCCCTTCTTCTCGAAGACGAAGGCGCCCGCGAACGGGAACATCACCTGGGTGAGGCGCGAGACGAGCAGGTCGCCCTTGTCCATGTTCTCCTGCGAGAGCGAGAGGAACGCGGGGTTGTCGTCCACGCCGCCCTGGCCGTTGTTGAGCTTCGTCGCGGCGGCGAGATCGCCCGTCACCTTCGACGTGTCGAACTTGATGCCCCAGGCGTCGAACAGTTTGCCGAGCGTCGAGGGGCCGTCCTGCCCGCCGCCCATCTGCATCATCATCGGATTCTGCTTCTGGCGGCTGGCGATCATGTCCTTG
>CACYCW010000159.1 GCA_902773015.1 uncultured bacterium | reverse complement strand
GTTCGCTGCACGACGCGTTCCGGCCGGGCTTCACGGTGATGATGGGCCGTCCGACGGTGATGCAGATGGACGGCCAGTGCGCCGCGGCGACGGCGGTCATGGAGCTGATGGCGCACGAGGTCGGCGGCAAGGTCGAGTTCTTCAAGGGGTGCCCCGCGAGCTGGAAAGACGTCTCCTTCGAGAACCTTGCGCTCGCCGACGGTCGGCGCGCGACCGGCCGCCGTCTGAACGGCAAGGTCACGCTGACCTACTGCGACGGTCGCAGCTCCTGCTTGTCGACGCGTTGAGGAGCGATTTGAGGAATCTTCAGAATCAGAGGAAAGGAAATCATGAGCAGAATCACACGTCGCAATCTCCTTGCCGCCCTGTCGGCCGCGGCACCCGCCGCGCTTGCGTCCGGAGCCGTCGCGCCGGCGTCTTCGGGGCGGCCGCTTAAGGTCTGCGTCTTCGCGGACATCCACTACTGTCCGGGAGTCTTCCCGAACACCGAGGATACGTCCTTCCTCGATAAGATCCTTGCGCGCGCTGAGCGGGAGAACTGCGACATGATGATCCATCTCGGGGACTTCGTCCACGGCGTCCATCGTCCGGCGGAGAAGGAGTACATTCGCCGCTACAACGAGTTCCACATCCCGGGCTATCACATCCTCGGCAACCACGACCAGGATCAGAACCCCTACAAGGAGACGTGCGAGGCCTATCGGATGCCAGACGGTCACTACTCGTTCGACCGCGGCGGGTTCCGCTTCGTCATTGCCGATCCGAACTACTTCTGCAACGAGCCGGGCAAGTTCATCCACCACGACTGCGGCAACTACTTCAAGCGCGTCAAGGGCTCGACAATCAACTGGATTCCACCCGAGCAGATGGAGTGGTTGCGCTCGACGATCGTTGGCTCGCCCTACCCGTGCATCGTGCTTTCCCACCAGAGTTTCGAGCGCGGTCGTGGCGAGCCGGTCAGGAACAAGGCCGAGGTGCAGGCGATCTTCAGGGAGGCGAACGCGCGCAAACCGGGCACCGTGCGCCTCGTCATGAACGGTCACATGCACATGGACCATTTGCGCGTCCTCGACAACATCCTCTACTGGGACGTGAACAGTGCCAACTACCAGTGGTATGGCATTGACCACTCGAAGTATCCTGTCGAATACGTGAAGACCCACCGCAGCGCGCCGAAGACGCTCGGGTGGAAGGAGCCGCTCTCGGCGATCCTCACCCTGTGGCCGAACGGGCGCATCCGCATCGACGGCTCGCGCGCTGACTGGCTGTTCGGCGTCACGCCGAAGGACGCTGGCTATCCGGCAACGGACAACGACGGGCGCGAGACGCTCCCCGTCATCCAGTCCGCAGACATGACTTTTGCATTAGCATGAAAGGAGGCATTGCAATGACAGACAGAAGAGAGTTCATCAGGGGATGCTCGATTGGCGCGGCGGCGCTCTGTACGCCGTTCGCCCGGGCAGAAGGAGTGGAGACGCCGGTCTTCGCGCGCGGCGCGGAGGAGCTGCCGCCCATTCTCGGCAGGGCCGAAATACGCCGAAACGCGGCGATGAAGGGAAGGAAATGCTCCTACTTCTGCGATGACGCGATCTGGGCGCTCAGGGATGTCACCCGCAACCGTCCGAAGTCCGTCTTCGACCATCCCTTCTTCTCGGTGCTGAAGGAGTGCCATGAGAAGTTCGGTCTCCGGATGCAGATCAATCTCTTCTACCGCACCGACTTCTTCTACGGCATGGACGAGTTCACGCTGGCGCAGGTGACGGACGCCTACCGCGGTGAGTTCGAGGCGAACCGTGACTGGCTCAGGTTCGGTTTCCATTCGCTCCAGGAGTTCCCCGACTATCCGTTCGTCAACGCGAGTTATGGGGACGTGAAGAAGCTCTTCGGCATGATCCGCGGTGAGGTTGCGCGCTTCGCGGGAGAGGGGACGTTTGCACGCGCCTGTGTGCCGCACTGGTGCCCGATGTCCAAGGACGGCTGTCGGGCGCTCAAGGACTGCGGAATCAAGGTGATGGAGTGCTCGATCGGGCCGCGCTACCGGTATGACGGGCAGCCCGAGCGTCTCCCCTACGGGCATTCCTTCCGGCTGCTGCAGAATCGCCGACCCGAGGTCGGCTTCTACTGGCGTGACTCGCGCAACGCGGCGATCCGCTCGTCGATCTGCTCCTACAACCATATCACGGAGGAGCAGTCCCGCAGGACGGCCCACTCGTTCGGCTATGTGTACGATCCCGACACGGGCATGTCGTTCAAGCACATGTTCTGCGACGCGCCGTGCCTCAATCTCAACACGCTTGAGACGCTGCGGGAGGATGTCGAGAGGCTGCTGGGCCGCGAATATCTCATCTTCTCCAACCACGAGCAGTACTTCTTCAAGGATTACCTCGCCTACCAGCCCGAGTACTCCGACAAGATCCGCCTCATGTGTCGGCTCATGCATGAGAACGGCTATGAGTTCGAGTTCATGGAGGATGTCGTCGGATGACATGGCCTAAATGGGAGTCCGGCACGAGGACTGTGATGGTGAATCAAGCGGGGCTTGTCCTCGCGCTGGCGCTGGTCGTGTGGACGCTTTTCCTGCCCGCGGCGACGGAATCGAACCGGTGGCTCGGACTGAATGGTGGCGGCGGCGAGCCGTGGCGCGTCACCCGCGCCGGAGAGTCGGAGCCATTCGCCATCCTGCCGTCAGGGAGCGTCGACGGACGTGCGGTGGTGCGCGCTCGGCTCGAGGGGAGCTCGCCCTTCGTCTTCGTTGACATCGCGCCGCGTACGGATGATCCGAACGCCGTCGTCGGCAAGCTGGAGCTCGGACCGGTGCGACTCGCCGGGGTCGACTCCACGACATGGCGGGCAATGGGCACGGGGGGACTCACCAATCTCGCCGAGACCGTCGGCAGCTATGCCTTTCTCGCGCTTGCGGACCCCGCGACGCGCAAGGGATATGTCGCGGCGTGGCTCACGGACGAGTGGGCGAGCGGAAGCGTCTTCTATGGCGCGGGAGGGCTCTCCTATCTTGCCGAATACGGGCCGATGCGCGCTGGACGCGATGCGACGCGCAAGGTCGACACGCTTGTTCTCGGGGCGTTCGACGACTGTCGGCTGGGCCTTGAGGCGTATGCCGATGCGGTGGCGGCGCGACATGCGATCGTGCTGCCGCGCCAGATCTCCGGATTCTGCACCTGGTACTGCGACAAGGGGGGCTATGGCAATCCAAAGGGATACGGCGCGTGCGACGAGACGCAGACGCGCGAGTTCATCGACAAGGTGGTGTCCCTCGGCCTCGGTCGGTGGGGATTCGACTACTACCAGATCGACGACAAGTGGCAGGACGGCAAGGAGCGGCATGGGCCGGCGATGCTCTTCTCGCACACGCGACCGAACGGACCCTATCCGAACGGAATGAAGCCGACGGTTGACGCCATCGTTTCCAGGGGCATTCGTGCGGGACTCTGGTACATGCCGTTCTCGGGCGATCCCGACGAGCCGTGGTGGGCGGAGCGTACGAATCTCTTCGTGAAGAGCGCGGTGGATGCACCGCCGGCGCGGTATCGCCTGCGGCAGCGGAAGGGCGCGCCCTACATGACGCCATTCGGTTCCGGGGCGCTCGACATGTCCAATCCCGCGGCAATCGACTATGTGAAGGAGACGATTGCGCGCATTACGCGCGAGTGGGGATTCCGCCTGATCAAGTTCGACGGCATGTACTCGGGGATGGCCGTCGACCTTGGTCACGGCCGTGCCTACGTGCCGGACGACATCGGCAACCAGGTTTTCCATGATCCGGAGGTGTCGAACGTGCAGGCGTTCCGCCGCGGGCTTCGGGCGATGCGGGAGGCCATGTCCCCGGGGACGCAGCTCCTCGCGTGCAACGTCAAGCAGCATGCCCGTGGCATCGCCGCCTCCTACGGGCTCGTTGAGATGCTTCGCATCGGCGGGGACAACGGTCCCATCGACACCTTCCCACAGCGCTACATGGCCGGTCCGCTCGACGGGTCGCCGCGCTACTTCCTGAACGGGCGTGTCTGGTATAACGACCCCGATCCGGTCTATGTGCGCGATGCGGTTCCGATCGGGCGTGCACGGCTGATGGCGAGCTGGACGGCCCTTGGCGGGCTTCTCT
The DNA here is from genome assembly GCA_902773015.1 of uncultured bacterium. Lineage (GTDB taxonomy): Bacteria > Verrucomicrobiota > Kiritimatiellia > RFP12 > UBA1067 > UBA1067. Next base: position 1,658 of record CACYCW010000159.1, on the reverse strand, counting down.
ACAACTTCAGCGACTGGCTGCCTTGGCTTTCCGAAAAGCGCATCGAGATTCTGAAGCGCACGATGGCGCCGCACCGCAAGCCCCGTCAGGTGCGTCCGGTCGACTACTTCGACCGCACGATACCCAACGTCTGGAAGTTGACGGGTTCGGATTGCGCCGTGTTCGGCCTCTACAACTGGAGCACGAACGCCGCGCTCACGGTCGACTATCCCGCGGCATTCTGCGATCTTGACCCGGAGAAGACCTACGTCGGTTTCGACTTCTGGGGGAATGCACCCGTCGCGCCGTTCAAGGGACGATTGGTGTTTGCAGTCCCGCAGGACGATTGCCGCGTCATCGCCGTTTGCGAGTTCGACGGGACGCGACCTGTGGTCGTCTCGACCTCGCGGCACGTGGCGAGTCCGATCTTTGACGTGGCGGATGAGTCGTGGGATGCGTCAGCGCTCGTGCTGTCCGGCGTGTCGACGACGGTCACGGGAGAGCTCTACGAGCTGCGCATCATCGTGCCGGAAGGACTTGACGTCGCATCCGCAGGCGAAGGGGATGTCCGGCCGGTTCGTGAAGGCCGCCTGTTGCGACTGCGCTTTGCGAATCCAATGGAGATACAGCCCTGGCGTATCGCCTTCCGGCGCCGTTGACCGCGTGGCAATGGCGCGTCTGGGTATCACTGCCTCAACGAATCGAAGAGCCGTTCTTCTGGGGCGTGCGCTTGCGCTGATTACCGTACTGCCGTTCCTGTCGACCGTCGCCGACGAGGACTACCGCATCGGGGCGATGGCGCGCGCCTACTTCGAGTCGGCCTACCTCTCATCCGGCGGCACGCTCAGCTACACCGAGCCCGTGGCGGAGCAGACCGCCTCGCTGACCGCATATCTCGGGCCCTACGGCCGCGTCTTCACGGACATGTGGCTCTGCAGCGTGCTGAATGCGCAGACGGACGGCATTCACCGCCGCGCGTTTTACTGCTACGAGGGGACTGTCCAGTACGGCTACACCTTCAAGCCGATCGACCGGATGCGCATAGACACGCACGGCGGTCTTCTCTGGGACTGGCTCGGCGGGTACGCGGAGCGTCAGGACACACCATTCGCGTGGTACGTCAACCAGTACATTCACAATCCCATCCTGACGCCGTACTGGAGCGGGCTCGGTTGCTTCCACCCGACGCAGAAGTCACGCGTCCGTCTCGGTCTGCAGCATCCCTTCGATCCGATCGAGCCGCTGACGCTGACGCCCTTTGTCGAGACGACCTGGGGTGACTCGGCGCGCTTCCGGTCCAACTTCGGCGAGGCGCCAGAGAACGAGTTCTGCGGGGGGGCGTTCATGTTCGCCACGTTCGGCTTCATGACGGAGTGGCGGTTCGCGGAGCACTGGTATCTCTGGGGGCGCTACCGGCAGTACATCCTCATCGACTCCCAGGCGTGGGATCTCACAGTGGCGAAGAAGAGCGATCGGGCCGAACCGTACTTTCCGATCTTTGGCGTCGGCATCGGCTGCCGGTTCTGAGCGATTCGCATTTGGGTCAAATTCGCCATTGACATCGGAAGGCGGATTTTGGTATACTATCCAACCGTTGCACCCGTGGTGAAATTGGCATACACGCCAGATTCAGGTTCTGGTGCCGCAAGGTGTGTGGGTTCAAATCCCACCGGGTGCAC
>CACYCW010000158.1 GCA_902773015.1 uncultured bacterium | reverse complement strand
TCGGCCATCGTGCCCGACGAGGTGTTGCCCGTGAACGGAATGCGCATGCCGTAGTTGTGCCAGATCGGCTCGTCGACGACGGACGGCTTCAGCTCGAGGTCGATCGTGCCGCCATTCGCCTCGGAGTAGGTCGGGGTGACGTCGAGTATGACGCCCACCTCGCGCATGGTGAAGTTCTGCGGCTCGACGACCGCGAGAATCGCGGACTGGCCGCCGCCCGAGCTGCCGCCCGAGCTGCCCGACGAGCTCGACTGCAGCTGCACGTCGTAGTCCTGCGGGTAGATGTACTCGGTCACCACCTTGATGACCGCGTTCTCGCCCGACTTCGTCACCACCTTCGGTGCGGAGAGGAGGTCCGTGTCGCTGCGCTGCGAGAGCATGTGGAGGATGAGCGAAAGATCCGCCTGGCCGAGGAAGGCATTCACGCGCATGAACTGGTCGTTGTTCGACGCCGACTCGCCCGAGATGTGGTTGCCGACCGTCGAGAGGTAGCGGTTGCCGTTGCCGTAGTCGGACGTGCCGCCGAACGCATTGATGCCGAGATTGCGGTCGCCGCCCATGTTGCGGATGAGATTGCCGCCGACAGAGCGGTACGGCACCGAGCGGTTGTGGGTGTCGCTGAGGGTGGTCGAGCGCGTGCGGCTGAAGGACGAGCTGTCAAGCGTGCTGCTGTTGAAGACGGTCTGGTTCTGACTGAGCGTGCTCGGCTTGCCTCCGTTCTCCGTCAGCGTGCTGGTGTTGAGCGTACCCTTCGTCGAGTCGGTGCCGGTGCTGGAGTCGCTCCAGCCGCGTCCACGGCTGTTCGCCAGCGTACGGGAACCGCTCTCGGAGCCCCACTCGCTGCCCGAAACGCCAAGCGCCTTGCCGAGCCGCTGGCCGATGTTGAGGGAGTAGTCGCTGTTGAGGATCCACTCGAAGCCGAGCGAGTTCAGATCCTCCTGGGAGACCTCGACAAAACGCGTCTCGATCTCGATGAGCTTTGGCTGCGAGCCCATCTCCTGCAGCACCTTCTCGAACTCGGCGAGGTTCTCGCGCGTGTTCCTCACATACAGCTTGCCCAGCGTCTTGATGTACATGATCGAGGAGCCCTCGGGCCACTTCACGCCCATCTGCTCGAAGAATCCCTTCCAGTCCTTCTCCTGGTTCTCCTCGCCCTCGTCGGACTTCTTGCCGCCGCCACCGCCGAACCCGGCGGACTTCATCTCCTTCACGTCCGCCGAAGCGCTGGTCATGCGCTCGAGGAAGGCATCGAGGACGTCGTACTTGCGCGAGAGGAGCTCGGCGGTCGACATGTCCTTCTGCATGACCATGACCACCGAACCCCGCACGATGAACTTGTAGTCGACGGAATCGCAGACGTACTTCAGCGCTTCGTAGAAGGAGAGGTCGCTCGCCGAGATCGTCGGGATGGGGGCCAGCCCGTTCGCAGTGCCGACCTCCTCTCCCTCGGCCGCATTCGAGGCGAAGTCATCCGAGGCCTCGGCTTCCTTTGTCGGCTGTTTGATCGCGCCCTGCGGCGTCTTCAGGGCGAAGTTGAACCCGCGCTTCTCGATCGGAATGTCGGGGCGGTCGTAGTCCTTCGACGCGGCGCGGAAGAAGTCAACCGCGTCGATGATCGTCGCCGGCGGCTTGAACGAGATCGTCGGCAGACGCATCTCCTTCATGCGGCGCTCGATGTCCTGCTCCATCGTGCGTTCGGGATCTTCTCCCGTCTGGGTCTTCACCGTCTCCGCGGCGGCTGCGCTCAGCTGGGCGGCGTTCACGGCGTAGACCGGGCGCCACGCCTCGTCCACATCGGCAATCATGCCGTCGCGCGAGGCCACGCGCTCCTGCTGCAGAATGACCTTACGCTTCTTCTCGATCGCGTTCCTGAGGCGGATCGCGTCCTGGTTGTAGGGGTCGTTCACGAGGACGACCTCACACTCCTCGAGCGCGCGCTTCATATCGCGGAGAGCCAGGTACTGGCGGCTGCGCTTCAGGTGACGGCGAATCTGCGCGCGCGATTCCTTGTAGTCCTCGTCGTTGAGACGGTGCTTGATCTCGGTGGTGTCGGCGACGGCCTCCACGCGCCCCGCCTCCGTCACCCAGCGCTCGAGCACGCGCCGGGCCTTCGGGTGGCGCATGTCAAGCGCCTTCTCCATCAACGCCTGCGCCCGATCGCGGCGACCGAGCTCATCCTCCTGAATCGCCGCGCGGAAAAGACCCTCGGCGATGCCCTGGTCGCATTCGCGACGAAGCGCCCTCGACGACGGGCGATCGTTGAGCAGCTTGAGCGCCAGACCGTAATGCCGGACGGCCTCGTTGTACTCCTCGTTCTCCATGCAGGCGCGCGCATCCGTGATCTCGCGGCGAGCCTGCACATCGAGCGCTTCGCGGCGCAACCTCTCGGTGGCACGGATGTTCGCAAGAAGCTCGGCATCCGGATTTGCCGGCTCGGCCGGCTGCGGCTTCGCAGTGGCGGTCGGTGCCGCGGCGGTCGCCGCAGGAGACGCGGCGGTCGTCGGCGCCGCAGTTCCCTCAGCCGTCTGCCCGCCGGACTCGGCCGCGAGACTGTCAAGGAGATTCAGCACCTCATCGACGCGCTTGTCCTGTTCGGCTTTCGACTCTTCCTTCACCGGCTCTGCTTCAGCGGAGGGCGCGGCCGCGACTTCCGCACCAGAAGCCGGTGCGGCGGGAGCCTCGGCGACCGCCGCGGGCGCAGGCGCGGCAGGAG
>CACYCW010000157.1 GCA_902773015.1 uncultured bacterium | reverse complement strand
GCCCGTGAGCGTCTTTGCATTGAGGTCCAGCGTGAATGCATTTGCATTCGACGTGCTGATATCCTCTGTGTCATCCACCATGAGCGTAACCGTCTGGCCCGCAGTTGCCGCCGTAATTGCAGCCTGCAACGTGGTGTAGGTCGTTGAGCCGATCTGCGCAACGATGAGGTTGGACTCGAGCCCAGCGAACTCTTCCACAGCGGTAACATCCGTGTCACCAGTAAGACCGTTGACAAACTGCTTCGTGCCAGCTCTATTCAGCATGTAGCCTGTAGCAGCGGTATAGGTGATCTCTACCGGAAGATTGCCAGAGGTAATATCGTACTTGCCCTGGCTCTTGGGGAGGATAACTGCATCGCCGGCCGTCACGGAGACCGTCGCGTTCGCAATCGTCGGAACAGTCAGTTCGAAGACGCTCGCGCTGGCCGTGCCGGAGAGCGCCGCGAGTTCGCACACGCCCTTATAGGAGACGGACTGAATATCCGGGTCACTCGCAAGCGAGCTGTTCGTCGTCGGGATCTTCGAAACGCCGCCGTATTTCAGCGCGACATTGTCGACCGTGTACTCGATGTAGTTGGTGTCACCGTTCTTCGAGACCGTCACCACGACCGGAACCTGACTAGAGAGCGCCGCAGTTGTGTCACCTGAATCCGGCACGAGCTGCACCCAGGCATTGCCCACGATACCGAAGAAGTTGGTCGTCGGAGGATTGACGTCGAGGTTCTCGACAATCGTGAGACCGCCCTTCGCGCCAGACGGGACCTCATTCGTGGGGGCGTCGGACGCATCAAACGCGGTGAACTTGACAGTCGTGCTGATCGTCGCGACATTGCCAGGGAGGGTCTTCGCCTCCGTTGCCGCGAACACGAGCTCCTGCGTCGGGTTGTTGAGCGTGCCGTAGGAGGTATCGAACACCCAGCCGCCACCAGTGGGAAGAGTCCACGAACCACCGGTCGCCGTCGGCGTCGCGGCAATCGTCGTTGTGAACCAATCGGCAGCCGAGGCGGTCATCGCCGCAACGAGCAACGCCAGAAGGCATGCGAAACGTTTTCTTAGCATCATAACAGATTTCTCCTTTTTAGGGTTTGGCGCTATGATATCATATTACCCATTCGGGTGTCAATGGGGAAAATGAAAAAAAATCAAAAAAACTTTTTCGCGCTTTTTAGCGGCTCGCGCATTCGCGCTCGGGGGATATGGGACGTCGGCCCCTACCGCGCGATGAGGTCGCCGAGGACCTCCTCAATCGCGAGGCCGTCCTTCAACGGCACCGACAGCTCCACCGAGCGCCTCACCGCCTTCGCCACGAACCGACTCGCGTGCGCCACGGATTCGGCGAAACCGACGCCGTTCACCGCGTCCCCCAGGATGACCGACGAGAAGACGTCGCCCGTGCCGCTCCGGTCATCGCCAATGCGCGGCTCCGCGTGGACGAACGGCGCCCCCTTGCCGTCGAAGCCGAAGTTCACGAACGCCTCGCCGCGCGGCACACCCGTGATCACCACCTTCGCGCCGTGCGGCTCGTGAAGCGCGCGCGCAATCCGCTCCAGCCCCGCATCGGAGATCTCGCTCTCGTAGTCGCACCCGGCGAGCACGCAGGCCTCGGTCAGGTTCGGCGTGAGGATGTCCGCGACGGACAGGAGCCGGCGCAGCGACTCCGCGAGCGCGGCGCTGTAGGTCGCGTAGAGGCGGCCGTAGTCGCCCATCACGGGATCGACGACGACGATCATGTCCGGACGCCGGAACGCATCGAGGAAGCGGAAGATGAAGTCGATCTGCTCCGTCGAGCCGAGGAACCCGGTCTGGACGGCGTCAAACGTGAGGCCGAGCCTGCACCATTCGCGGATGTAGTCGTCCATGTGCGCCGTGTAGTCCGTCCAGGAGAAGGAGGGGTAGCCGGTGTGGTTGGTGAAGATCGCCGTCGGCACGGCGCAGCACTGCACCTTCATCGCCGCGAGGATCGGGATGGCCACCGCCAGCGAGCATCTCCCGAAGCTCGCGAAATCATTGATCACTGCCGCCTTCTTCTGCATGGCCATATTGTATCATAAATCCCGCGGGCCGAATCAGTCGAGCCGCAGGCGGGTCATCTCTCGCAGATGAGGCCCGCCTCGCCCGCGCCGACGAGCCGGTTGCCGGAGACGCGCACCTGGCGCGTCGTGCCCTCCACGAATACGCTGCCGCGATAGGGCTGGCCGAGCGGATCGTCCTCCGTCAGATCGATGGTATTGTTTCTGAAAACGAGATTCTCGCCGTTGCGCGCATGCCAGACCGCGCCGCGCGGATTCGCGAACGTGCAGCCCTCCACCAGCACCTTGGAGATGATCGACGGTTCTGGCGGAACCGTAAGCTCCTTGCCATGGTCCATCAAGTTCGCGCCGATGAATAGATCCTGGACCACCCCGGCGAAACTCGCCCGGTTGAACTTCTGCAACCGCTCGAAGCGGCAGTTCCTTATCACCACGTTCCCCGAGCCGAAGCCCTCAGCCCAGTATCCGTAGTTGAGTCCCTCCTGCACGAGTACCGCCGACGCGATGCAGTTCCGCCACGTGCAGTTCTCAAAGGTAACGTTGTGTCCAAGCATGAGGAAGCGCCCCCAGCAGCTGTCGTACAGGCAGTCCCTGACGAGGATGTTGTCGGTGCCCCGCACGCGGTTGAAGACGAACGCGTCGGCCGCCGCAAAGCGATCCGGCAGGTCGCGGTCAAAGCGGAGGTACGTGTCGTTCACTACCGCCGCGACGCGGGCGGAGAAACCGGCGGGCGTCATATCGGCGTTGCGGAACTCCAACTCGTCACCAACCTCGGCGCGGAAGTACGCGTTGCCGCGGCCCTGCGTGATGCGCGCCTCCCGCGCGCCCGTCTTCCGCACCGCCGAGAACCGGTCGTGGAAGTTCGCATGGTCGTCCTGGTTCATCGTGCAGCGAAAGCCGACGAGCTTCGACCATCCCTTCGAGCAGCCGATGTGCATCACGTCGAGCGTGGTCGTCATCGGACGCGTCCGCGGCCCGCCGCCGGCCTTCGCCGGATCCTCCGGCGGCCACACCGCCACGTCGAGGAGCTGCCAGTGGTGCTGGTCGCCCTCGACGTGGAATGCGTCGCCGCGGCAGGAGTGGACCTTCACGTTCTCGAGCGTCAGGTGGTGGTTCGACTTCAAGTCGAAGCAGTTCTTGCCCACGTAGTAGTGGCAAAGCCGGTAGAGCCGCCCCTTGACGAGCGGAATCGCCTTCATGAGGCGCCCGTTCGACCCTTCAGTGAAATGCCGCTCGCAGTCGGGGTGCACGTACGTGCCCGCGGCCGTCGGACGCACGCCTGGGTAGAAACGGGCGCGGTTGGGCGACTGCCACTCCATCTTCATGCCGTGGTGCCCCTCCTGCGTGCCGAAGTAGCGGCACGCTCCGCTGTCCGCAAATCGCACCGGCTCGCCTTCAGAGAGCTCCGCCAGCGTCTGGATCGGCAGGTGGCGCGGCCAGACCGGATGGCGCGCGTAGTCGACGAACGCGAACTCCCAGTACGACTTGCCTTCCTCCGCGTCGAAATGCACGTCGACGAGGCGCGCGCGCTCGGCGAGCGGGTCGATCTCCCAGTCCCAGTCCACGCGCAGGTCGCGGATCTCGAGCCGTTCGTTGTCGAACACGCGGAACGAGCCGTAGTCGGTGGAGATCTCGACCTCCCAGTAGGTGACGGAGCGGGCGACGCTCGGACGGTAGAAGACGAGGCACGCGCCCTTACCGTCGATGACGAGGTCGCGGGTGCCGAACACGCGCACGCCCTCCCGGTCGTGGCAGCGGTAGACGCCGGGCGCGAGCTCGACGCGGTCGGCGCCGATCTCCTTCGCGTAGGCGATCGCGCGGGTCACGCAGGCGGCGTTGTTCGAGTGGGCCGGCGAGAAGCCGAAGTCCGTCGCCTTCACCACGCCGCCGCCATGCGGACGCGGACGGTCGATGCTAAACTCGGGACAGCCCGTGGCGACCTTCGCATCCGCCGCGCCCCACTCCACCGGCCCCTTCGCAAACGGCAGATAGGCGTACTTCTCCGATGCCTTCGAGAACACCGCCTCCGGCTTCGTCTTGCGAAACGACTCGGGCAGAGGAGTCCCCGCGCCGGCGGGTCTGGACCAGTTCCCTCCCTTCACCAGCGCCGCGAAGTCCTCCAGAAGACCGTACCTCTGGCACCACGTCGTGTACATCATGCCCTCGCATCCTGCGGTCTTCGTCGACGCCGCCAGCCACTTGCGGTCGTTGTCGAGCGTAGCATGGTCGTAGTAGGCGCCCGAGAGCGTCCGGAAGCCGAGCTTCTCGAAGTGCGAGAGCGCAACGGGCCCGTGCCCGTTCTCCCACACCACCATCAGCACGTCCTTCGGCGCGTAGTTCCACGAGCCGGCGATGTCGCCGTTCACCACGTAGTAGCCGGGATGCGCGTTGTCGGTCGGCGCGAACATGTCCGCCCACGCCGCGATCTCCGCTTTCGGGTTGATCGCGCGGACGATGTCGTACTGGCGGCGGAAGCTCCGCCCCATCAGCTCGCCGGGGCTGACGCCGCGCGACTGGCAGCGCAGGCAGCGGTTCGCGATGCGCCACTCGTCGATGCCGAGGAGCCACGTCTTCGGCTGCAGCAGCTCCTGGATCGCACGCGCCGACTTCGCCTCGTGCGCGAAGATCCCCTCCGCGCTCGGGCACGCCGACACCTGGCGGTTGCAGACGACGCCCGGCACCCAGCAGTCGACCAGAAGCTGCGTGCCGGACGCGATCCGCCCGCCGGGCAGGAGCTCGAACGCGAACGGCGCGTCGCCCTTCCGCGGCAGGAAGTGCTTCATCTTTGCGACCGGGCGGTAGTCGCGCCCCGGCTCGTAGACGATGCCGCTTGCCGCGTCGCGCACGACCGGCGCCATGCCGTCCGAAGTGAACATGCCGTGCGGCGCCAGCTCCTCGAGGCGCACGTCCTTCACGGAGAAGCTCCCCGTGCACTGCCTCGCCTTGTATCCGGTGATCCGAACCTCGCCCGACTCGTAGGTGTCGAACATGAACGAGACGTCGGTCCAGTCCTGCGTCGGCTTCATGGGCGGGTCGTAGAGCTGGCTGTTCTTCGACTTCGGATACCACATGGAAATGCGGAACTTGTGGTAGATGTCGGGCAGCAGGTTCTCCGTCTTGAGGGCGAAGGAGAGCCGGTAGCGGGTGTAGGGGCGAAGGGCGACCGCCAACGAGCGCCTGCCGAAGGCAGATAAGTCGGCGGAGACGGCGCGCGGCGCGAAGACGGCGCGCGCGCCGTCGGCGACGTAGGCGAGGCCCTTGAGGGCGGTCGCCTCGGTGTTCTCGGGGTCGACGTAGCAGGGCAGGGAAGGACAGCCGAGTCCGAAGACTGCCGGGATGAGCCCCATTCCGTTCCGATCGGCGACCTGCTTGAGGCGTCTGTAGTTCTCGAGGGCGCGGCGGTTGACGTTGACCGCGTTCTCGAGCTGCGCCCCTACGAGCATCTCCCGGTAGCCGGCCCTTGCGGCGCGCACCACCAGATTGGAGGTGGCCAACCACCCCTTCTCGTCGTCCATGCGGTAGTCAGACCGCACCCAAAGCCGAGGCCCTGCGCTGCCCGAGAGGACAAGCGACGCCAGCGCCGCCGCACCTACTGCCTTCTTCATCGCACACAGGGATCTTAATCTTCTCGTGGTCGTGTTCATCCCTTTTGCCGCCATTCTCCGTCATGGTAGGGTTCCCCCTTGCCATGCGAAAGCGCCAGCGAGTGTCGGATACGAGTCTCAGCGGATGATGAAGACCGAACCGCGGCTGTAGCCGACGCGCAGCACATTGCCCACCAGACGCAGCGTCCAGTCCTTCGGCCGGTCCGCGCCGACGACCGTCAGTGCCGGAAGCGCAGCCGGCGCCTCGTCGGTGAAGGTTGCCAGCGCGTAGCTCCTGCCGTTGGGATCGAGCCCGGACACGTCCACCTTGATGGCGGAGGGGAAGTTCGCCGCCGTGGAGGCGAGGGCGCCGCCGTTCGGCACGATCGTCGTTCCGGGCGGCAGCGCGTCCGGCACGCCCAGCACCAGCGTGCCGCCGGCCAGCACCGTGGCGCCGCCGTACGTGTTGGCGGCCGCGAACTTGAAGTCGCCTTCGCCGGCCTTGGTGAAGGATCCCGTGGCGACATTGTCGGCCAGCTCGCACTCCAGCGTCATGAGGGACGACGATACCTTCCCCATCCGCAGCAGCGCGGTCGCGTGGGTGTAGCCCTCGCCCGCCGAGGTGACCACGATGTTCGTGACCGCGCCCGTCGCCTCGTCGAATTCGGCGATCGCGGTGGCGCCGCGCCCGTCGCCGTCGATGTCGATGAACGGCGGGACAGCCATCCCCGAGATGCCGCCGTCCATCCTGATCGCCGTCACGCCGCGACCGAGCGGCGCCGAGAACGGCACCGTCGAAAAGTTCCCGGTTTTGCCTTCGGTATCGATCGTCGCGCCGCCGGCGTAGACGACCACCCGGTTGGCCGCGTACGCCTCGTTCGTCTTGTCGCAGCAGAAGATGTCGCACTCGCTCTTGCCCGTCTTCCACACGCCGCCGTTGAAGTTGATGTGGAGGTGGTGGTTCGTGACCGTCAGGTAGTTCCAGGCGGGGTTTTCCACATTGTAGTTGCTGCTCTGGACGATGCCGGCCGTGCGCAGCCATCCGCCATTGAGGTTGACGTACGCCTCGGCCACCGTTGAGGAGAAGTTCGAGCTGTTGTTGTAGCCGTTGGAGTTTGCGAGGATCTTCCTGGCGTGGTTGTCGATGCCGGTGCCGGACTCCACCGTCAGGGTGTTGCAGGCGGCTCCGGAGAACGTGTACGTCAGGTAGATGCTGCAGTCCAGATCCACCACGCCGCCGCTGAACCGCCCGTGGCTCCTGCCGCAGTTGGTGCCGCCGAAATATATCGTGCCGTTCGTCGAGCGGAAGCTTCCGCCGCGCTGGTGGAAGATCACCGGCCTGTAGGAGCCGAAGGTGAGCGTCCCGTAGGCCGTCAGATCGCCGTCATCGATCTGCAGGTAGCTTTGCGCCGTGCCATATCCGGAGAACAGGCTGCCCGTCCCGTAGTTGCCGTACACCTTGCCGAGCGTCACAAGTTCGCCGCCGCGCAGGTACACCGCGCCGAAGCTCTCGTAGTATTCGGCGGCACCGGCCGTCGCCAGGCTTCCGCCGACGACAAGCCGGTTGGACACCACTGCGCCGGCGCGGATGTCGAGGATGCCGGTGGCGCAGAGGCCGACCTGCATCGCGTCGGACACGCCGCCATCCGCGAACTCCGTGCCGGCACCGGCCGTGCCGCGCACGGTCGCGTTCGACACCACGAGCCGCCCGACGGCCGTCAGCCAGTTCGGCGACTCCGACCCGTTCGCCCCGATGCGCGCCGCCGCGAAACCGGACGACCGGCCGAACACCACGTCCGCCCCGCCGTCGACCAGCAACGTCGAGACCGTCCCGTTCACATTCGAAATCACCGCGATGTCGTCGAACGAATACGTCTTCGCTCCGGTCAGATGAAGCGTTCCGCCCTCCACGCTGAGCGAATCCGCCGCGGCTCCGCCCGCGAGCACCGTCGTGCCGGCTCCGTGAGTGCGCAAGGCCTGGGCGCTCACACCGACGTTCGCCGTCAGCTCCCGCCCGCCCGCGTTGTCGTTCCTGAACTCGAGCATGTCCGTCGAGGTCAGCGAGCCGGCGTCACCCGCCGTGCCGATGGTGAGCGACTCCGACTGGTCTCTGATCGCCACCACGTCCGCCGCGAGCGAACGCCCGTCGCCGATCTCGATGGTCGAGGCCGTGACCGACTTCTGCACCAGCCCCTTCACGGTCGTGACTGCGGCGGCGATGGAATCGTTTCCGCCGCCGCCAGCCGTCGTGATGCCGACCACCTGGCTTGCCGCGTCCGGCACGGTGTCGCCGGTCGCGGCGATGGCCACGTCATGCGGAATCGAAACGCCGCGCAAAAGGCCGTCTTCGCCGATGGTCTCCACCGGAAGACCGTTGACCGTCAGCCATCCCGGCGCCGAGCCGGCCAGGGACGGACAGAAGACTGATCCACCGCCCGTCACGATGTTCAGGGCACCACCGGAACTGGACACTCCGGAGAGCGTCACGGCATGGCCTTCGGCCTCGATCACCCCGCCGGCGGCGGAAACCGTGAGCGACGGCAACATGGCATCAGCCTCGACGGCGAGGGTGCCGCCGGCCAGCGTCAGCGCGCCGGAGGCGGCGAGCGAGTCGCCAGCTCCGAGCGCGAGCGTGCCGGCCTTGACCGTCGTCCCGCCCGTGTAGGTGTTGTGCGCCGTCAGCCGCCAGACGCCCGAGCCCGTCTTGACCACCGCCAGCGAACCGCCGGTCTCGCCGTTGTCGGCCAGCACGGAGGCGAACGTGGCGGCGAACGCGGTGGAGTTCGCGAGGGTGAGCGTGGCGACGGCGTTCGAGCAGCCGGCGGTGAGGAACGGCGAGGCGAGAGTCAGGTCGCCCGAGCCCCCCTGCTCGATCGTCGCGGACGGCGTGATGTCGAACGCCGCCTGATTGGTGCGCCTCGGCGTCGAGTTCGTGATGGCGATCGTCTGGTCGTAACTGCCGCCCTCGCCGGTATACAGGAGCCGCGCATGGTTGCCGAGCTGGACAATGCCCGTGCCGAGCGTGCCGCCAGTCCCGCCCGACGAAAGCGCCGTCGTCCGCAGCGTTGGATACGAGCTGGCCGTCGAGTTATCAGCCAGTATCTGAACGGCGCCGGCGATCACGCAGTTCGAGCTGAACTCCGTCGTCCCCCAGTTATATCCATGATAATAGCCGGACACGAACGCGCCGGAGCCGTAGGTGATGGATTCCATTCTCGTCAGCACCGTCAGGCTGCCGCTCACCGTGTTGTTGCCGTTCTGGTAGGACCCGCCGTAACTCGCCGACTTCATCACCGCCTGGCACTTCAACGTCCCCTCGCCGACGATCGTGAGCGAACCGTAGATGTTGAACAATTCCATGCCCGGATAGGTGCCGAGCACACCGTTCGCGGTCAGCTCGATGATGCTCGTGCACGACGAATTGTCGCGGATTTTGCGGACAAGCGAAGCGCTGTGCGCCGGCAGATCGCAGTCGATGATGAGCCGCCCGCCATTCGTCTGGAAGAGATCCAGGTAGATATAGTTGCGCTTGTAGCCGATGGTGGCGATGGAGGAAATCTGGATGTTGCCGGTACCCTCGAAGCGGATTGGCGTCTCGTAGGCCCGTTTGACAGGGCTGTAATGAAAATTGTTGATCACCAGCGTGCCGGACGAGTTGTTGACGATTTTCACGATGCTCGCATCTCCGACACCCCACGCTTTGCCATCGCGGCGGTCGAAGCAGAACGGGGATCGGAGAATCGGCGTCACCGCGCCGGACTCCACACGGAACACACCGCCCGTCGAGTGGATCGAGATCGCCTGCGAACCGTCGGTCGACGAGCCGAAGGTGTAGGCCGTGGTGGTACCGGCGGCGATCACGATGTTCGAGACGTCGAGCATGCCGTCCAGGTCGATGGTGGCCGCATTCGCGGCGATCGTGCCGAAGACCGCCACCGAGTCGAGTTCGCCCGCCTCGGAAAGGCCGTCCGAGGCGATGTAGGTGCCTGGCGGCTCTGTCGCCACGGCGCCACCCACCGTCCAGTTAGCGGCATTCGTCCAGAAGGCGTCGGCCGCGCCCGTCCACGCATACTCGCCGCCGAACGCCGTCGCCGCCGTCAGCACTGAGCACAGAACGGTTGTCGTCACCGTTGGTTTCATGAATTGCTCCTTTCCTGAAAATCCTCTCGCCGGGGTCTAACGCACGAGCAGGATCGCACCCGGCGGAACACGCCCCTGCAGCTTGACAAGCCCGTTCTCGGTGATCGTGCGGTACCTGATGCCAGTTGTGACGGGCTCGCCGATGATGGACGCCCCCTCCGGGACCGCGAGAAGCGTGGTCCAGCCGAGCCCCATGTCGGCGAGCGCATCGGCGGAGGGTTCCAGCCTCGCGCCGTCAAGGCTCAGGTCGCCGGTGACCGTGATCGGCGACGATCCGTCGGGAAACACCAGCGTGGCACCGGAATCGACGGTGAGCGACGAGAAGGTCTGCGTCGCCGAGAGGGCCAGCGCACCCGCCTTGACGCGCACGCCGCCGCCGATCGCATTGCCCGCGTTCCCGAGCGTGAGGGTGCCGGCGCCGTCCTTGACGAGAGCGCCGTCGCCCGTGATCGGCGCATTGATCGTGACCTCATGACCCGCGGAGGTCTCCGGGTCCTGCGTGTTGACCGTCAGCGTCGCGTACGCATCCGCAAGCAGGACAGCGCGATCATTCCCATCCGCATACGTCCAGTCGTTCATCGCGCCAAGCGTGGGCGAATCATGAATCACGATCTGAAGTCCGTTGCCCCAGGTGCCCCGGTTGTAGACCTTGAGCGTATCATACACATTGAACGGAATCACCCAGCCGTTGCCGTAGCCGCCTCCGTTCACCGCTGCGACCTTGAACGTGCCGGAGCCCCCGTACTTGTGGTCGGTCGTGTTCCACGTGCTGATGGCGCACTGGACGTCCAGCGTACCGTTGACGATATGCGGCAGCTGCACCGGCTTGACGGAGGTCATGCCGAAGTAGCCCGCCTTGACCGTCATGAGACCGCCCTCGTCAATCTTGAAGAAGGCATTGTAGCTGTCAGAGAAGTAGCTGCTGTTGTTCGTGAGCGTCAGCGTGGCGCCGTTCGCAACCGTGATCATGGTCGGACGCCCGGTGCCGGCGACATAACAGGGCAGGGGGGAGATTCGCCTGCAGGTGAAATCGCCGCAGATACGGATGTCGCCCGACAGGGCGCAGGCGGAGGCGGCGGTCGCATCCACATCACCCATGAACGCGATGTAGGAGCGACCCGCGTTGTACACGGTGAAGTAGTCCCCGGCCGACGCGGTGAGGTCGTTCTCAATCACGATCGGGAAAAGAGTGTAGCGCACGGCGGCAATCGCGCAGTTGTACTTCGCCTCGTTCAGGACGACGCCATTGGCGGTGTTCAGCAGCGTGATGGGATTGCCGCGCAGGGTGAACGGCCCCGCCTTCGTCGTGAAGTAAAGCTGCTGGGCGGCCAGCGTGCCCGCGTAGTCGTTGGTGACGACGGTGTTGCGGATGCCGTCGAAGTAGAAGACGGAGGACGATCCCGAGACCGGCGCGCCATCGCTCCAATTCGCCGTGTCGGAGAGCGAACCGTCCTTCGCGCCGGTCCAGCGGGAGGTCGGCGTATCGGTCGAGATCTCGACGTCGGCGGAGGGCACGCAGGCAATTGACCCGTTGAGCGAGACGAGCTTCCACCTGCCGTCGTCGGCAAGACCCGAATTGAGGAAGGTCGTGCGCGCGAGGAGCCCTTCCGGCAGCGAGGAACCCGGCGTGAACGGCGTCATGACCGCCAATGCCGCGTTCGCCTCGGTGTCACTGGCGATCGCGGCGACCTGGACCGAGCTCGGAAGGCTGAGGAAGTCGGTCTCGAACGTGAAAATGGGCGGCGGGGAGCCGAGAACCAGCTTCGCGTCCGGATCGAAGTGGGTCTGGCGACAGCGCAGCCCGGGGCAGTTCCAGTTGCCGCAGTAGGGGTAGAAGGTGGCGGAATCCCGGACGTCGACGCTGTTGAGAACGGCCCCGGCACCTGCATAGGAGTAGAAGGGCTTGAAGGTGCCAGTGCCCTTGACGACAATGTCGATGAAGTCGTCGTTGTGCATCTTGTAGAGATGGATGGTGCGCGGCGTCGCACGGTCGAACCAGTCGGCCGTGTCCACCGTGATGGTGTCCTTGAAGTGGAGCTGCGTGAACGCGTGCTCGACGGTCCAGTCTCGGTACGCACCCAGGGTGATCGGCCGCGGGAAGCGCAGATGAATCGCCTCCTGTCCGTTGATATACGTCGTGTGCATCTCCCGTCCCAGCACGAGATTCGCGATGCTGACGGTCGCTGTGGAAACGGCGGGCTGGGTCACGAGCTCGCCCGCGACGAGCGTCCCCTTGCCCGTCAGCGTGAAATCGTGACACGAGAAGCTCACGCCGGCGTAGCTCGGGTTCGACGTGTTGGTAACGATCAGGGTGCCGTCGACCGTCACGTTGCGGACGGAGGAGTCGAAGTCAACGATGTTCGTGACGTTGTTTCCCGACAGGGCCAGCTCAAGCCGCGAGTCGGGCTTCGCCAGAAGGCCGAGCAGGCCCGGCTGGCGAAGCAGCGTGGAGCCGGCGAAGAAGAAGCGACCGCCGGTCGCCAGGATGTCGGTCGCGTCCGAAATCGAGCTGGCCGCTTTCTCGCAACGCAGCTCCCCGCCCGTGAGGGTGAGCGCCCCCGCGCCCGACATTTT
Source organism: uncultured bacterium (assembly GCA_902773015.1). Lineage (GTDB taxonomy): Bacteria > Verrucomicrobiota > Kiritimatiellia > RFP12 > UBA1067 > UBA1067. The sequence continues at coordinate 12,131 of CACYCW010000157.1, read as the reverse complement.
CAGGGTGTCGAAGACCGCCAGCCCGCCCGAGACGTTAATGAAGGTGTCCGCGCCGTTGTTGTTGTAGGACGCGATCAGCAGCTCGCCGGACGTGACGGCGATCGTCGTGTCGTTGTCGAAGGTCTCGAACCTGATGCCGCCCGTGCCCGCCAGATTCGTCGCTCGCCCGCCGTCGACGCGCAAGGTCGCCGGCGCGCCGAGCGACTTCCAGGACGGTGCGTAGATCGTGCCGCTCGTGGCGAGATGGCCGCCGTTCGTCACGCAAAGCGTTGCGTAGTTCTGTATGTAGATAACGCGACTGGAGATCAGCCGCGTGCCAAGGACCAGCCGACGGTAATTGCTGAGAAGCAACGAGTCGCCTGTGGCTGTCGCGGCGAGTGTGATCGAGCCTGGACCGATCATCTCGACCAGCTTCTCGCCATCCGTCGCGTTGGACGCCTGGATGCTGAGGTTGCCAATCGTGAAGTCCCCTTCGACCCGCACCTTGGCAGAGCGGCTGAACACGACGACGTCCGTGTCCGAGTTCGGCCCTGTCGGCGGGGTCGCACCGGCAGCACCGTCTGGATAATATACCCAGTTTCTCCCGTCGGACCAGTCGCCTTCGGTGCCGACCCATTGGTAGGTGACGCCCAAGCACGTTCCGAACAGCAAAACGACTCCTACCAGCAATGCCAGTTTTCTCATGGTGACTCCTCGGTGTAGAGTTTGTGGTTATTGTAGCAAAATTCCTCTCGCCTGTCTATACTGCCGCCGCTTTCGCCTTCTGCCGCGGACCGCAGAGCACTTTTACTTTTCGGGTGCGATTTCCTCAAAGCGCACGTCATCGAACCAAGCGGTTCCCCTCGCGCAGTGAACGCGGAGGTAGAACTTCGGTCGGTCAACAGTCCGCTTGCCCGTGTTGATCACGAACGACTGGCCCATCCAGTCATGGGAGCCTTGCAGCGGCACGACAGGGTTCATCCAGCCATAGCGGGACTTGTGGTTGAGGTCGGCGGCGACGCCGCCGTCCGTGTCGATTGGGACCACATTTTCGTACTTGACGTAGTAGGAGACGCGATAGCGCGTGTTCGTCTTGAGCGGACACCCCTGCGCGGCAAAATCGTAGGCGGCATACGTCCAGCCACCGTCCCCGTCGATTCGAATCGAGTCCGGCGCGGTCAGGAACACCTCGCGATCGCGGCGAATGCGGTTCGCCGGACGGAACGTGAAGGCCCTCTCGTCGATGAGATTGCCGGGCGCAGCAGCGGAAGGACGCGATGCCATCGCCCTGCCGACGTCCAGCGACGCCAGGTAGTCCGCAAAGCGCCGCTTCAGCGGATCGAGGAAGTGCCTCCTGACAAAGGCGATGCGCCGCGCTTCGGGCGAGTCCTTCGCCACGGCCGCCTCTGCCTGTGCGAACAGACTCTCATAGCCTTCGAGGACCTTGGGCGAGTAGACCCGCTCCGCCATCTCGAGCACGCTGGGGATGCGCCGACCGGGGCGGGGCAGGACGTTGTCGCTCGCGCAGACCTCGCCCAGCCACTTCTCCTCAAGCGCCGAGTAGAACGCCTCCATCGGCTGCGCGGCCGCGCCGAACATCAGCCGGTAGTGCTCGGCGAGGATTTCCTCCGGTTTCTCCTCAGGATGCCATGCCAGGCGGGCGAACATGTAGTAGTTCAGGTAGTTGTAGATGGCACGATCGGACTCGCTTTCGAGAAAGGCACCGTAGAGAAACGGATGCAGCTCCTTGAAGTAGCGCCCGACGGCGCGGGGCGTCATCTGCGGGACCGCGTCGGCGACATAGCGCGCGTACTTGCCCGGGTAGGTCCAGAGGCGAACCTTCGCGTTCAGGTGGCGCGACCAGGCCTTGATGGACTCGGTCTCCGGCTGATGGATGTAGTCCAGCCGCTCGGTCCAGGGCCCCTGCTTCGTCACGGTGACGAGGATGTTGGTCGGCAGCTTGATCTCGGGAATGCGTCCGTAAGGCGGGTAGGCCGCCATCGTGAAGGTCGCCGACAGGCCGTCGGCGGCCAGCCGGGCGATGAGGTCGGTGAGGTTCCCCCAGATGAGCTCAGAGGCGAAGTCCCGGGCATCCGTCGGATGATACCGCTTCGCGCAGTTCGCGCAGCGGCAGCGCGGCATGCCGTCCATCGGCATCACATCGACGTAGCCGTTGGACAGGTTGCTTCTCCAGCAGTCGAGGCCGCGTGTTGACGCCGGATCGCCCCGCAGGTAGGCGCGCACGTCCCGGTAGAACTCGTCCCACACGCCGGAGGTGTGGCAGAGCTGGTAAGGATGGTACTCGAGCTTGTGCGACGGGTCGGTGTCGCGGCGAAGCTCTCGCGTCGCCGGGTCGGGCAGAAGGCAGAAGTATTCGGGGTGGGTCTTGGCGAAGCGCTTCTGGTAGTCGAGAGACAACTGGCCGTGGCAGCAGGGGATGTTGAAGGTCTCCAGCTTCAGGCGACAGTGGTAGAGGGCCTTCTCGAGGCATCGGCCGTAAGGCCCGCAGGGGTTGCCGTCGACCCACGCACCGTCGCCGTTGAAGTAGATGTTCCGGTTCAGGAAGGCCGGCGAGACGACGAGATTCGTCTGCGGCACGTCGATCCAGGCGTGTTTCGGCAGGATGGTGCCGAACTCGCCGGGGAAGTAGAACCGCGCGCCCGCGTAGCGCTCCAGCAGCTCGTAGACGCCGAAGAGCGTGGCCATCTCCCGCCGCATGCTCTGGTAGGCGCCGGAAGCGATGTGATCCCGGATGGAACCGTTCCAGTCGTGTCCGGAGATGACGATCCGCCGCGTCGCCGCGTCAGAGGAAATCGTGAACGTGTCGCGCGGCATCGCCACGTTCACAAGCACGACCGCGCTCTTGCCCTCCGTGGGCTTCTCGACGATCGGAACGTCCCCACCCAGCATCTGAGAGAGTAGCGTCTTGATCTCCTCGGCCGCAAACCGTGTGGTGGAGGACCCGCCAGGCGCAACGGCGATCTCGGTGGTGTCCGCCGCCAGCCGAACCGCCTCGGAAGCCAGAAGAACCGACGGCGCCATCAGCCAGGCGCAGGCCATGCAGGCGACAAGGCGCCGCCCGCGGCGTTCATGTCCCTTCTTCACAATGACTCCCTGTCGATGAGCGGAGAGGAGAGGGCGCGCACGACGGCATCGGGGATGACAAAGACGGCTTCAGCCGAACCGACCGTCGCAAAGCGACCGCCTTCCGTCTTCGAACCAATCAGGAGATTGCGTCGCACCGCGTCCTCGCGATCCTGGTCGATGGCCAGCGTCAGGAACGGGTGGTCCAAGCCGTAGTCGTCGAGATCCGCGGCGGGCACCTTGAGCTTCTCGACCCGCGCCGCGACGAGCGGATTGAGCGCCGCAAGAACCGCCGCAATGCCCTTCTCGTCCACCTTGCCCGTCGGCGCCTTGCCATCGCCCGCGGCCTCGAGGCTCCAGGCGCGGCGGTCGCGCCCGTACACGACCGCGGCCGGCGCGGCGGTGTCCGTGCCCCCAGGGGTACGCACGAGGCGCTTCACGACCGCCGGGTCGATGCGCAGCATCTCCCGAGACCGAAGGCTCTCGAAACCGAGCTTGTCGAGCACCGTCTCACGCGACACGGTCACCGGTGCGACGTTCGTCGTCAGTGATACCGACACGCCTGCCCTTGCCCGCTGCGTGTCGGACGGCGAGAGCGCGAGGATGCGTCCCAGCAACGTCTCGACGGCAGAGGCCTCGGCCGGTGCAACGATGGGCGACTCGAGGCTCCAGGCGCCCTTTGCATCACGCGAGAGCGCGTACACCGTCTCGCCGTCCGTCACAGAGAAGAAGGAGACGGACTTGAGGTCGACGGGGAAGAGGCGGGAGTCGGTGAACATGACGGAATCCTGCACGGCGGCGTCCCGCAAGGCCGACGGCACGGTGACGATCGCGCTGCCGTTCTGGATGAGCGCATAGACCTGCCCCTCGGCGGCGGTCTTGCCGAAGGAGACGCGGCGGTCGGTGCCATCCACGCCCTTCAACGTCACCGTGACGGCGCTCTCCGGCTCTAGCCCGTAACCGGCCAGCAGCGCGGCGGATGCCTCGGCCGTCTCGTTCGAGGCGCCGACAGGCCAGATGAAGTCAACCGCGTTGGCGGCGCTGAGATCGGAGATGAAACTGCGCACTTTCTGCTCGGAGGCACGCTCCCCACCGACAGTCCAGCCGTCCTTGTCATGAGTGAAGATGAGCGTCGAGCCGACGCCATGGCGGATGTCGAAAGACGCGACGGCCCCAGCTCCAAGGGAGAAGATCGAACGTCGGCGAAAGCCGTCCGCCTGCACGTCGGCGGCGGCGAAGACCTCGGACGGCACGATGAAGACGGCGTCGACGCCGTCGACGGCGGCATAGACACCGTCGGCCGATGGGGTGGGAGCGCCGAAGGAAATGGTGTCCGCGCCCGCGTCATCCGCGACCGTGACGCGTAGCACCGGCTCGGCGAGGGAGAAGTCCGCGCGTGTGCGCCCGAGCTTCAGGAGCTCGGAGTCGGCGATCATCTCCGACACCGGTGTGAAGATGAGGGCGTCCAGCAGCTTCTTGACGACGGGCTCCTCGACGCTGCCGCGATAGGGCGCGACGATACGCCAGGCACCGTCGCGCTGCAGCACGACGCTGCCGCCGCCAGCACGGTCGAGTACCAGGCGCGCCGGTCTGCCGGCGCGCGCGACGAGCGTGCGGCGCGCCAACGGGCCCGCATCCGGACGCACATGGCGGATCGCCACGTTCGCGAACGCGAGCACGAGGATCACGAGGAGAAGGAAAAGGATGGATCCGCGATTGCTCATGTCCGACGCCTCCTTCGGAAGGCCTCGCCCGCGAGCAGCAGGAAGACGACCCCTGGCAGGATGATGGCCGACCAGAGAACGTGGCGCCGACGCCCGGCGCGGTCCAGCCCGACGACCAGGCGATCGGTCTCGTTGCCGGAAGCGCCCGCGACATCCGTTCCGGCGAGATACGCCGCGCAGTTGAGGAAGAAGTCCCGGTTCGCGTTGGCGCGAGAGACGAGCGATCCGTTCAACGCGAAGCTGGTGTCGCCAACGACAACGAGCCGCGTCGGGCGGATCGCGAGATCGGCACCCGCGCCCGCGCCGCGCTCGATCGCGACGGCAAGCGCGCGCGAACCGACGGAGGCGATTGCGGCATACTCGATGCGGTCGGCCCCCGTCCCCGTGCCGGCCTCGGCGGCAACCGAAGGCGAGAACGCGATCGGTCGGTCCAGCACAAGACGCGATCCCTTGAGCGGCGCCGAGACGGGGTGATCGGCGAAGTCGGAGACGATGACATCGGAACCCGAGAGCGTCGGCACGCCGACGATGGGCACGGCTTCCGGGCGAACGCCCCAGGCGGGCAGCAGGGCGGCGATGCCGAGCTCGTCCGCCGAGCCCATGAGCGCGAAGAGGCGCCCGCCGGCGCGGAGGTAGGCGTCAAGGCGACCGAGCTCGACGCGGGAGAACGCGCTCTTCGCGCCGGCGATCACGATGAGTGCGCAGTCTCCGGGAATCTGCTGGGCGACGGCGAGGTCGAGGGGCCGATTGCAATAGCCGGCCTGCGAGAGGTCTCGCGCGACATCGCTCATTCCGAAGGCCCCGTAATCGTCAAAGCGGCACTCGCCATGCCCGATCGTCCAGTACACGTTGCGCCGGCGCGGCACGGTCGCGAGCCGGCGGATCGCCGCCGCGCACGCGCGCTCGCCACCGCCGTCGCGCAGTGACACCGAGACCGTGCGCCGTCCCTTCTCGAAGACAAGACTCTCCTCGGCGACACCTCGACCGACGAGTCGCTCCGCCGCACCGATATCCCATCGCGGATCAACGTAGCTCACCACGAACCGGGCGCCGCCGACCGACTCGGCGACGCGCCGCAGGTGGCGAACAAGACGACTCACGGAGCGGAAACGCGCGTCGTCGCGCGGCAGGAAGCAGGTAACGGAAATGTCGCCGGATGACTCGGCGAGGATGTCGCGCGTGCGCGGCGAGAGCGGCACGGATGCACTGAGCACCGGCAGGTCCAGCACAGCATCGAGCCGCACGGCAAGCGCGGCGAAGAGCGCCCCCGCGACGAGCGCGAGTCCAACGGCGACGCCGGTCGAGAGCCGCAGCGTGCGAGCGCCGCGGCCGGAGAGGCGATTCGCGGCCACGAACTTGGAGGCGATGAAGAGACACAGCACGACGCCGACCACGTGGAGCGCAACCGTCCCGAGCGAGAAGACGCCGGTCGCCATGTCGAGCGCGTGCGCATCAAGGGGCATCTCGCCGAATGCGGCACGCCCTTCGCGCGACCAGGCCATCAGACCCGCCCAGAGTCCGCGCGGCAGAGCGACCGTGAGCGCAAGCGACGTGCAGATCGAGGCCGCAGCGTTGGAGAAGAGCGTGCTCGTCGCCACCCCGACCGCACACCAGAGCGCCGACTGGAGCATGACACCCATGAGGGCCGGAACAATCGAGATCGCCTGCACGCCAGCAAGGGCGTTGGGCGCGAACACCCAGAGGAACGAAAGGGATGAGAGGAGCGAGACGACGGCCGACCCGACGGTCAGGAACCAGACGCCCAGGAACTTGCCGAGCACCAGATCGCGCTCACGCACGGCCGTCGCAAGGAGCACATCCAGCCGTCCGCTCCGCCGCTCCTCGCTCCAGGTATCCATCGCGAGGAACGCCGCGAGGACCGGCAGCGCCGGCGCGGCGCTGATCGCCCACACCGCGATGAGCGGGAGGTCCCCTCCCTCCGCGGCGGACAGGTTGAACGAGAAGAGCGCCGCCACGGCCGCGAGAAAGCCGCCGACCGCGACCGCAGTCGAGAACAGGTTGCGCGCCATCCCCAGGGTGCGCGAGGCGGTCACGCGCACCGGGCTCATGGACCCCTCCCGTCCAGCGCCGCCGCCAGGCGCTCCCGGAGGACCTCCGGTGCGAGCCCCGCGGTCTCCACCGATGCGGCGATGACACCGTCGCGCAGCACGAGAAAGCGCGTCGTCCACCGCGCGAAGTCGTCGAGCTCGTGCCCCGTCACGATCACGCTCGAGAACGAGGCCGCCGCGGTGAGCATCGGCCCCGCCGCCGCGCGCATGTCACGATCGATCCCGGCGAGGAAGTCGTCGAGCAGCAGGAGCCGCGGGCGGAGCAGGAGCGCATCGGCAAGCGCGACGCGCTTGCGGTAGCCCGCCGAGAGCGTGCGGATCGTCTTGCGCAGGATGTCCCCGATCTGGCAGAGCTCCACCGCCTCCGACACGCGGCGGCGGACGCGCTTGGCGGGCTCGCCCTTCAGCTGCGTCCGGTAGCGCAGATACTCCTTCACCGTCATGTCGTCGTAGAGCGCGACGCGCTCGGGCATGTAGCCGAGCTGACGCCGATAGCGGAGTGGACGCGCGAGCGCGTTCTGTCCATCCATCATCACCGTGCCCGAATCGGGCACCGCCAGGGTCGCGAGCACCCGGAGAAGCGTCGTCTTGCCGGCGCCGTTCGCGCCGACGACCGACACCACCTCACCAGGGGACATGACGAACGAGACGTCGCGGAGGACATTCCGTCCGCCGTAGGAGAAGGCGAGATTGCGAATCTCGATCATGCCGGCTGGCCGCCCTCCTCGATCAACCGTCCAAGCCTCATCGCATGCGAGGCCTTCAGCAGCACGAGATCGCCGGCCGAGATGTCCGCCCGGAAGCGAAGGCGCAGCTTCTCGACATCCTTGTAGACAAGATGACAGAGGCACTTCGACGATTCCTCGCCGACACCGATGACGAGCGGGATACCGAGCCGCATCGCATGATCGAAGACCTGTCGATGCAGCTCGCCCGAGCGGGGTCCGAGCTCATGCATGTCGCCGAGGACGGCGATACGCCGCCCATCGCAAGGTGTTGCAGCGAAGGCGTCGAGAGCAGCGATCATTGAGCTTGGATTGGCGTTGTAGGTGTCGTCGATGAAGGTCGCGCCCCACTTCTCGATGCGCCGCCACCGCTCCCCCGGGAGCGCGAAACCGGCGAGCGCCGCCTTCGCCCCCTCGCGCGTGCAGCCGAATCGCTCGGCCACCGCGAAGGCGAGACAGGCGTTTGCGATGTTGTGCTCGCCCGGCAGGACGCCCGCGAGCGCCTCGCGCATCCACGCCTGGTGGGTGTCCACCGTTCCCGGCAGATAGGGGTCGTCGGCAGGCGAGAAGCCGACCGCCGCGCGCCGGAGGAGCGTCCCCTTCTCCGCGGCGATCCCCTCGCGTGTCAGGAAGAACTCGAGATGCGCCGTGCCGACATTGGTCACCACGCCGACGTCGGGCGCGGCGATGTCGCACAGCGCCGCGATCTCCCCTGGATGGTTGGTGCCCATCTCTAGCACGAGGAACCGCGCGTCGTCCGGACAGTTGAGAATCGTGAGCGGCAGGCCGATGTGATTGTTGAAGTTCCCCTCCGTGGCGGAGGTGGGGCCGACCGTCGAGAGGAACGCCCGCAGAAGTTCCTTCGTCGTCGTCTTGCCGGCGGATCCCGTGACGCCGATCACCGTTGCGTGCAGGGCGCGACGGCGCTCACGCGCCCGCGCCTGGAGCTCGTCCAGCCCGTCGATGATGTCCACCGCCCCAGCGGCACGCGCGGCAGGTATGAACGCATGGCCGTCGGTCCGCTCCCCTTTGAGCGCGACAAAGCCCATGCCTGGGCGCACCGCGCGGGAATCGAACGTGTAGCGGATCACAGCACGCCCCGCTTCGAGCCACGGCAGAAGGCGACGAGGTACTTCACCTCCTCAGTCGGGGCGACCTCGCTCTCGATGCGCGCCAGCGCCTGCGTGCGATTGAGGCCGGAATGGTAGAGGAGCTTCAGCGCGTCCTTGATCGCGCCGATCGCCTCCTTCGAGAAACCGCGGCGCGTGAGCCCCACGAGGTTGGGGCTCACGACCTTGAGGCCGCCGTCCTCCGACGGGCCGCAGAGCGTGTAGGGCGGCACGTCCTTCACCACGCGACAGACGCCGCCGACCATCGAGTGGCGGCCGATCACGCTGAACTGGTGAACGGCGGTCGAGCCGCCGATGATCGCCCAGTCCTCGATGTGCACGTCGCCCGCAAGCTGCACCGCGTTCGAGCAGATGACATGGTCGCCGAGGACGACACCATGCGCCGCGTGGCAGTAGCACATGAACAGGACATCCGAACCGATCACCGTCTTCTCCCCGTCCGCGGTGCCGAGATGCACCGTCGCGAACTCGCGGATCACCGACCTGTCACCGATCTCCACGTAGGAGACCGACCCATCCTGGTACTTGAGATCCTGCGTCTTCATGCCGATGCAGGCGTAGGGGAAGACCTGGCAGCAGGTGCCGAGCGTAGAGTGCCCGTCGACGATCGCACCCCGCATCACTATCGTGCCGTCGCCCAGCGTCACGTCCTTCCCGATATGGGCGTAGGGCCCGATCTCGACGTCCGCCCCGAGACGGGCGCCGTCCTCCACGATCGCCGTCGGATGAATCTTCGTCACAGATGCCTCCTCGTCAGTTTCGCCGCCAGCACGAAGCACACCGCCACCGGCAGCCAGATGATGAACTCCGGATGGATGCGGTAGGCCTCCTCGGCCGACAGCATCAAGATCACAACCACATAATACCCCAGCGACACCGCCAGCGAGATCGCCATGCCGATCGTCGACTCCCTGCGCTGGGAGCGAATGCCGAGCGGAATGCCGATCAGCACGAAGCAGATGGACGCCATCGCGAACACCAGACGCTTCATGAACTCGACCTTGAGGACGCTCAGCTCGCGCCACGCGAATTCGCGGATGACCTCCGCCTTCAGCCTACCGCCGAGCGCCGCCGCCTTCTTCGCGTCGCCGCCGGTCGCCGCCGCCATCATCCTCTCGTTGATGGCGGCCGCCTTCTCCCCGCCGGCCGAGAGCGTCGCCGCGAGCGACCCCTGCCGTCGGATCATCCCGAGCATCTCGAAGAAGCGGTAGTCCTTCGGACGCTTCGTGTACTCCGAGTTGCGGATGACGTTCTTCATCGAGTAGACGAAACGGTTCGCGCGCGCCATCGTCTGGCGCTTCTCGTCCACCGGATCGACCGTCATGTGGTAGAGCTCGAGGTCGATGTCGGCGCCGGTCTGCGTGATGAGCGCCTTGTCGGCGGTGATCACGCGATCGACCTTCGGGTTGGAGTAGTCGAGCACCACGAGATCGTAGACCCAATTGCCCTCCTTGCGGCCGAAGTAGAGCTTCACGTTCGGGAAGTCGTCGATGACCCGCCCGGGCTCGAGCACGCTCAGGCCCGTGCGCACTGACACCTTGCTCTTCAGCGTGCGCCTCACCTCGTGCCCGCGCGGCACGATCTCGTTGTTGACCCAGACGCCGAGGACCGTGCACAGGACGCCGAAGGCGATCGGCCAGCGGATGACCGAGAGGAGATTGATGCCGCACGCGCGCATCGCCGAGATCTCGCTGTCGGCCGAAAGCCGGGAGAAGACCAACACCGCGCTCACCAGGAGCGCGAGCGGAATCGACCACTGCAGCGTCTCCGGCAGCGACACCATGCAGAACTCGCCGACAAGCGGCATCGGCACGCCGTCCATGATGTAGCCGATGATCTGCACCAGGAGCCCGATCGTCAGCACGAAGCTCAGCACCAGGAAGGCGAGCAGGAAGCTCGACAGGAAGGAGCCGAAAACGTATCTCTCAAGCGTCTTCAAAACCGCAGTACGAAGTAGTTCTTCTTGCCGCTCCGGAGCACGGCGACGCCGTCGGCGGTGATGTCGCCATCGGCGAAGATGCGCTTGTCGTCGACCTTCGCGTCGTTGAGCGAGAGCCCGCCCTGCTGCGCCATCCGCCGCGCCTCGCCCTTCGACTTGAACATCCCCGCCGCCGCCGCGACCGCGAAGACCGGCTGCCCAACGCAGTCCGCCTTCGCCATCCGGGCGCTCGGCACGTCCGCCGCCTGCGCGATGTCGGCGGACGTCTTCTTCGCGTAGAGCGCCTCGGTCGCCGCCTGCGCCTGCCGGAGACCATCCTCGCCGTGCACGAGCCGCGTCAGCTCCTCGGCGAGCGCCTTCTGCGGGATGCGCGCCTCTGGACGCGACCTCATCGCCGCCTCCAGCTCCGCGATCTCCTCCAGGGAGCGCATCGAGAACACCTTGAGGTAGCGGATCACGTCCGCATCCGCCGCACGCATGAAATACTGGTACCAGTCGAAGACCGGCGTCAGGCTCGCATCGAGGAAGAGCGCATTGCCCTCGGACTTGCCGAACTTGCGACCCGACGAGTCGAGGAGAAGCGGGAACGTGAGCCCGTAGGCCGTCTTGCCGCGCAGACGGTGCACGAGATCGGTGCCGGCCGTGATGTTGCCCCACTGGTCGGCCCCGCCGACCTCCATCTGGCAGCCGTAGGTGTCGAAGAGATGCAGGAAGTCGTTGCCCTGCAGAATCTGGTAGGAGAACTCGGTGAACGTGAGCGCCCCCTCGCTCGCCTCGAGACGCTTCTTCACCGATTCCTTGGCCAGCATCTGGGGGACGCGGAAGTTGATCGCGATGTCGCGCAGGAACTCGATCGCCGATGTGCCCTTGTACCAGTCGTAGTTGTCGACCATCACCGCCGCGTTCGGTCCCTCGAAGTCGATGACGCGCGAGAGGTTCTCGCGGATGCCCCGCTTGTTCTCCTCGACCTGCTCGACGGTCAGCATGTTGCGCTCGGCGGATTTCCCCGACGGATCGCCGATGAGTCCCGTCGCGCCGCCGACGAGGGCGATGACGCGATGGCCGGCCAGCTGGAACCGCCGCAGCACGATCATGGAGACGAGATTGCCCGCCTGAAGCGACCGCGCGGACGGGTCAAAGCCGCAATACACCGTCATCGGCCGCTCAAGCGCGGACTCGATCTCATCATCGGTAAGCGCCTCGACAAGTCCCCTTGCCTTCAGCTCTTCTATCAGTCTCATGCCCCATATTATACCATAATGCCGCTACGAATGCCGAAATTTGTGCTGGAGGAGGATTTCAAGGCGACGCATCCACAATTAGGGCTATCTGTCCGCGGAAGCAAGCCACAGCCTTGACCGTTCTATCGGCGGCGTTCGTACTTCACGCTCCACTATCTCCCGACGCTGGCGAAGTCAGGTTTCATCGAGCCGGTCGACGCCGGGAACAGGTCGTCGTGTTGCAACGCCTACCGCCTGACG
>CACYCW010000156.1 GCA_902773015.1 uncultured bacterium | reverse complement strand
CTCTTAGTGTCCAGTATTTGGCAAACGGGGTCGCTCGAAACCTTATTCGCCTTTGTTGAGAGTGTCCGTTATTATGGCAAACTGCGCGGCATGCGCGCTGCCGTAATGCCTCTTCACATGTGTTCTGGTTTTTGCTATAATTCCGTTCTATCATCGCTTTGCGCCGCCCGTCAACTTCCGTCAGCGTCTGAAGGGCTGGGCGGGAGAGGCGAAGGGGTTCTTCCCGGTTGGCGTGGACGGCAAGTGGGTTCCCGCATGCTATCGCGATCCTGGCAAGGAGTACCTGCTCCGGCAGGTCGTCGGCGTCTGGGAGGAGCCGATGCGGAAGGGCATCTTCGCGTTCTGCGGGGAAATGGGGCCGGAGAACCGCACGCCGCACAACATCCAGCTTGCGCTCCTGGAGGACTACCTCCAGCTCTTCAAGGAGCGGAACATGGGCTGGGCGGTTTGGCAGCTGCGGGGCGAGACGGGAGTGATGGATTCCAACCGCAAGGACGTCGACTACGAGGACTGGCGCGGCCATGCGCTCGATCGCGAGATGCTGGACCTCCTCCGGCGCTACTGAGTACAACAATTCCATAGTCCCATTCCTGATGAATTTGAGAGGCAACATGAGGATATCAAGAGAACCGTTGAGCGGTCTGGTATGAGGAGGAAATGATTATGGGCCTGTTCGAGTTCTTGATGCTGTTCTGCTTCGGGTTCTCCTGGCCGTTCTCGATCGTCAAGTCGCTGCGGACGCGGTCGACGAAGGGCAAGAGCCTGGTCTTCATGCTGCTCATCTTCGCTGGGTATGTCTTCGGCATCATCCACAAGGTGCTCTATGACTTCGACTGGGTGACCTGGACGTACGTGGTCCTTCTCGGTCTCGTCGGCTTCGATCTGCTCCTCTACTGGCGCAACTGGCGGCATGAGCGTCGCGCCGCGTCACCGTCCGGTGGCGGTGGAAAGATCGCGGAGAATTTGGTATAATCTCTGCCGTAATGAGTAAAAGAAGAATCGTTGTCACCAGTGCGTTGCCCTACGCGAACGGAGACATCCACCTCGGCCATCTCGTCGAGTACGTCCAGACCGACTTCTGGGTGCGTTTCCAGAAGCTTCGTGGTAATGCCTGCGTCTACATCTGCGCGGACGACACCCACGGCACGCCGATCATGATCCGGTCGCGCAAGGAGGGCATCTCGCCCGAGGAGCTGATCGCCCGTTCCCATGCCGAGCACCTGAGGGACTTCACCGACTTCCAGATCAGCTTCGACAACTACTACTCGACGAACTCGCCGGAGAACCGCGCGCTCTCCGAACGCATCTTCGCCGCCGCCGAGCGTCAGGGCTTCATCACGTCCCGCACCTCGCCCCAGCTCTACTGCGAACACTGCAAGATGTACCTCCCAGACCGCTTCGTGAAGGGGGCCTGCCCGAAGTGCGGCGCCGAGGGCCAGTACGGCGACAGCTGCGACCTGTGCGGCGCGACCTACGGTGCCGAGGAGCTCGGCCACCCCGCGTGCACCACCTGCGGCGGCACGCCAGTCGTGCGCGACTCCGAGCATCTCTACTTCGAGCTCGAGCCCCAGCACGACTATCTCGAGAAGTGGATTCCCGGCCACACCACGAGCGATGTCTCGAACAAGCTGCTCGAGTGGTTCAAGGAGCCGCTTCGCGGTTGGTGCATCTCGCGCGATGCGCCCTACTTCGGCTTCGAGATTCCCGGTCACCCCGGCAAGTTCTTCTACGTGTGGGTGGACGCGCCGATCGGCTACATCGCCTCCCTCCAGAACTGGTGCGAGCGGAACGGCAAGAACCTCGCCGACTACTGGCCCTCCGGCGCGGACGCCGAGGCCGGCGGCACGGAGCTCTACCATTTCATAGGCAAGGACATCATCCGTTTCCACTGCCTCTTCTGGCCGGGGATGCTTCACGCCGCCGGGTTGAAGACGCCCGACAAGGTGTTCGTGCACGGGTTCCTCACGGTGAACGGCGAGAAGATGTCCAAGTCGAAGGGCACTTTCGTGAACGCCCGCACCTACCTCGACCACCTGCCGCCCGAGGCGCTTCGCTACTACTACGCGGCGAAGCTGGGCGGAACGACGGACGACATGGACCTCAACCTCCAGGACTTCGTGCAGCGCGTCAACTCCGATCTTGTGGGCAAGATCACGAACATCGCCTCGCGAGGCGCGCAGATGCTTCAGAAGAAGCTGGACGGACGCTTGGGCTCGCTGGACGACGAGGGCCGTGCGCTCCTCGAGCGCTGCCGCGCCGCCGGCGAGACGATCGCCGGCTTCTACGAGGCGCGTCGCTTCAACCAGGTCGTCGTCGAGATCTGCCGCCTGGCGGACGCCGCGAACGAGTACTTCGACCGTCGCGAGCCGTGGAAGAGCGTGAAGACCGACGCCGAGGCGACGCGCACGACGCTCACCGCGGCGCTCAACGCCTTCCGGGTGATTGCGATCTACCTCTCGCCCATCCTGCCCGCCTACGCCGACAAGGCGCGGGCGCTCTTCGGCGAGTCGGCGTGGACGTGGGAGTCGGCCGGGACGGCGCTTGAGAATAGTTCGCTCGGCAGCTACGAGTATCTTGCCAGCCGCATCGACTCGAAGCAGGTCGACGCGATGATCGCCGCGGCGACCGTCAAGCCGGGCGAGAGCGGCGAGGTGAGCCACGAGAGCCGTGCGTCGAAGAACAAGGCGAAGGCAGAACGGGCCGCCCCGGCGCTGAAGAACGAGATCGCCTTCCCCGACTTCGACCGGCTCGACCTGCGGGTCGGCGTCGTCGAGAGCTGCGAGATCGTGCCGAAGAGCTCGAAGCTGCTCAAGTTCGTGCTTGACGCGGGGCCGCTCGGCAAGCGCACGATCTTCTCGGGCATCCGTCCGGCCTATCCAGACCCGGCGGCGCTCGTCGGCAAGGAGGTCGTCTTTGTCGCGAACCTCGCGCCGCGCAAGATGTCCGTCGGCGTCTCCGAGGGGATGATTCTGTTTGCGGGCGAGCCTGGCGTCGGTGGCGGCGCGCTCGTGCCGACCTCGGCCGCCGGCGCGGGGGCGCCCGTCACCTGAGACCTATGGTGGATGGACTCTCGATCGCGGTGATGACGATGTGGGCGGTTGCGGCCGCCTGCCTTGCGTGGTCTGTCGCCTCGGTCGCCGGCGATGTCACCTACGTGACGCTGGCGGATGGACGGCGTCAGGCGCGCTCGATTCCCGTCCTCTTCAAGATACTCCTTCCGTTTTCACCGAACTTCACCCTCCTCGTGCGCCGACCGGCCTTTAGCGCCGCGGTGGAGCGGGCGGATGCGCGGCTGGTGCAGGGTGGCTTCGAGGGTCTCATCTCCGGAGAGGAGTTTGTCGCACTCCAGTTGATGCTCCTGTGGGTCATTCCCGACCTCTGGCTGAGCGCGGCGGTGCGCCGGCGCCACCTCTCCATCCAGCGTGCGCTGCCGTTCGTCCTCGACCTGCTGACGCTGAGCGTCGAGGCCGGCATGGACTTCATCAATGCGCTCCAGCGTAACTGCCGCTCGCGGCGGCTGGATCCGCTGAACGAGGAACTCCTCCGGATGACGAAGGAGATCCAGGTCGGCTCGTCGCGCCGTGAGGCACTGCGCGCCATGGCCAATCGCGTCCGCCAGGGCGATCTGAAGTCGGTCGCCTTCGCGCTCATCCAGTCCGACGAGCTCGGGGTCTCGATCGGCGCGATGCTGCGCATCCAGTCCGAGCAGCTGCGTGCACGCCGGTTCGACCGGGCGGAGAAGCTGGCGGCGGAGGCGCCGGTCAAGATGCTCGGGCCGCTGATGCTCTGCATCTTCCCGGCCGTGTTCATCATCCTTCTCGGTCCCGTCCTGAGCCAGTCGATGAAAGGGTTCTTCCAATGAAAAGACCTGAGTTGCTCATCACGAATGGCGCGTTCGCCGACCGTCGCTTCGTCGTGGGCGAGGCCGGGCTGCGGCTTGGCCGCTCGTCCTCGAACGACATCCACATCCCCGATGAGGAGCTCTCGCGCAACCACTGCCTCTTCGAGCCGTCTGGCGAGGATGGGATTCGCGTCACCGACCTCGCGAGCGCGAACGGGACCTACCTGAACGGCAAGCCGCTCGGCGGCGAGCCGGTCGAGCTGCACGTCGGGGACCTGATCGAGGTCGGCACGACGGTCCTGCGTGTCGTCGGGGAGGAGTTGAACGCGGTGCCGGGCGTGGTGGATCTCGGGCTCGGCGACGCGGCGGACCGCCCGCCCGCGCGGCGACGCCGTTCGCCGTTCGCGAATGTGCTGTGGGGGTTCGCGATTCTCTTCGCCGCCGCCGCAATCTACGTCGTCCTCAAGATGCCGTCCGCCGCGCCCGAGGCGCCGTCCGCCGCGCCCGCCGAGGAGGAGCCGGAACTGCGCGAGGCCGTCTACGAGAAGGTCGACGCCGATTCCGAGGGGATCTTCCGCTACGAGATGTCCCTCTCTCCGGAGGGGGTTCTCGCCGTCACCGTCGATGACGTGCCGAAGGAGAACCGTCACCTCACGCGCAGCGAACCCCTGAGCGAGCGTGCCCTAGCCGAACTGCGCGAGATCCTCTCCTGGAAGGCCGTCCGCGACCTCGACCGCGAGTATGCCGGCGTCGAGCCGGATCCGCATGCCTTGCGCAGCTGGTCGCTGAAGCTCGTCTATTCGTCGCGCGCCCGGTCGATCCGCGTGGTGAACACGCAGGAGCCCGAGGCCTTCCGCGTCCTGCGCGAGCGTCTGGAGGCCTTCTCCAAGAACCAGCTCGGCATCTGGGCCCTGCAGTACTCGCGCGAGAAGCTGATTGCTCTCGCCGAGGATGCGATCACCCTCGCCCGGTCGAAATGGGACGATCGCGACGTCCAGCACGGCAACCTGCACGGGGCCGTCACGGCCTACCGCGAGGCGCTCTTCTATCTCGAGACCGTCAATCCGAAGCCAGACGCCCATCATGTCGCGCAGCGCGGCTACGACGAGGCGTGCAACGAGCTCGACAAGCGCTACCGTGACCAGCGCTTCCTCGCCGACCGCGCCATCAACCTCGGCCAGTGGGAGGTCGCCCAGCGCGAACTCACCACCCTGCTCGAGATGATCCCCGACCGCAACGACGAGCGCAATCGCGAGGCCACCGCGAAGCTCGTCGACGTCGAGAAGCGCATGAAAGGGGGGAAGTGAGATGAAGCTTGACCTCGGGTTCCCGTTCGCCCTCCTGACCGGCGTCATCCTCGCCGCGACCGCGCCTGCGGCGGAGTCAGTGCCGGTTCGCGTGAGCATCTCGACCCAGCCGCCCGGCGCGTCGGTGATCGTCGACGGACAGGACCGCGGCGTCACCCCGATCACGCTCTTCGACATCGCCCCCGGCCGTCACCACCTCAAGCTGCGGCTCGCCGGCTACGTCGAGCGCGATCGCTTCTTCAACACCAATGAGGGGCCGTTCATCGAGAAGAGCGAGGTGCTGCTCGAGGAGAAGGGGCTCCTCCTCCTGAAGTCCGACCCGCCCGGTTGCGACATCCAGGTCGATGGCGTCTCCGTCGGTCGCACGCCGCGCCTCATCACCAGTCTCGCCTCGAAGGACACCTACCGCGTGCGCCTCCGCAAGCCGGGCTATCTCGACCAGAACATCCAGGTGAGATTCAACGGACGCAGGCCGCTTGTGCGCGAGGAGCGCCTCGTGCTCGCCTCGGGCACGCTCGACATCATGTCCGAGCCGGTTGGAGCCGAGGTGACCGTGAACGGCATCGTGCGCGGCGTCACCCCCATCAAGGTGACCGAGGTGCCCAAGGGGCGCGCGGTCGTGAAGTTCCATCTCGATGGTTTTGCGGACGAGGTGCGTGAGCTCGCGATCAACGCCGGCGACGTCCAGACCTTGCCCGTCGTGCTGAAGGGGCTTCCAGGCACGATCCATCTCATCTCCGTTCCAGATGGCGCGCGGTTCTACGTGAATGACGAGTCGCGCGGCAAGGGTCCGCTCACCATCACGGGGCTCATCCCGGGCGAATATTCCGTGCGCGCCGAGCTCGAGGGCTACGCCACGATGTCGAAGACAGTCGAGATCGGCAACGGCGGGTCGGCGCGCGAGGAGTTCCGGCTCTCGAACGTCATGGGGCGTCTCGAAGTGCGCACGGAACCCGTCGGCGCCCAGGTCGTCTTCGACGGGCACCTCCTCGGCACGACGCGGTCGTCCGACCGCGGCGCGACGGTGAGCGACGTCTTCCCGATTGAGAACGTCCTTGAGGGCGAGCACACGCTGATCGTGCGCATGGACGGCTACGCCGAGTCGGTGCGCCACCCGAAGGTGGAGAGCTCGAAGACGGCGATCGCGAACGTGCGCCTGAAGCGCGTCTTCGAGCCCAATGTCGAGATCGTCACGGCCCGCGGCACCTATCCGGGCGTGCTCATCTCGAACTCTCCGGAGGCGGTCGTGATCGAGGTCACGCTCGGCATCACCCGCAGCTTTCCCCGGGATGAGATCCGCAAGATCAACTTCATCAGCAGGAAGGAATGAGTTTGATGAGAAAACCGAGAATCGTCACGTTCGGCGAAATCATGATGCGCCTCAACCCCGAGGGCTACCTGCGCTTCGTGCAGGCGGACCGCTTCGAGGTCTCCTATGCGGGAGGGGAGGCGAACGTCGCCGTCTCTCTCGCCAACTACGGCCTAGACGCCTCGTTCGTCACCAAGCTGCCCGACAATCCCCTCGGCATCGCCGCGCGGAACGAAGTGCGCCGCTTCGGCGTGCGCACGGATGACATCGTCTGGGGCGGTCCGCGTCTCGGCCTCTACTTCGCCGAGAAGGGCGCCTCGCAGCGCGGCTCGAAGGTCGTCTACGATCGCGCCGGCAGCTCGATCGCCCTTGCGAAGCGTTCGGACTTCGACTGGAACGCCATCCTGAAGGGCGTGACCTGGTTCCACTTCACCGGCATCACCCCGGCCCTCGGCGGGGAGTGCCCCGCGATCTGCCTCGACGCCTTGGAGACCTGTCGTCGCCGCGGCATCACCGTCAGCTGCGACCTCAACTACCGCGGCAAGCTCTGGACGCGCGAGCAGGCGGGCAGGTGCATGGCGCGTCTCGTGCCCTACGTGGACGTCCTGATCGCCAACGAGGCGGACGCGGCGGACGTCTTCGGCATCGTGGGCGAGGGGAGCGACGTCGAGAGCGGACGGCTCGTGAAGTCCGGCTACGTCTCTGTCGCTGAGCAGCTCGCGCGACGCTTCGGCTGTCGGCGGGTGGCGATTACCCTGCGCACGTCGATCTCCGCCTCTCGCAACCTCTGGGCGGGCATGCTCTACGACGGACGCAAGGCCTACTTCTCCGCCGAACACGACATGCAGATCGTCGATCGCGTGGGCGGTGGCGACAGCTTCGGCGGCGGGCTCATCTACGCGCTGGCGACTGGACGCAGGTCCCAGGCGGCCATCGACTTCGCGGTCGCGGCGAGCTGTCTCAAGCACTCGATCGAGCATGACTTCAATCACGTCACCGTCGCCGAGGTCGAGAGCCTCGTCGCCGGCAACGGTTCGGGGCGCGTCCAGCGGTAGACGGCACATCCTGAACACGCCAGGCGCAAGAACAGAACAAGGAGAAGAAAATGCAAAGAAGGGAATTCATCCGATGCGGAACGATGGCGGCGAGCGCGATGGTCGTGCCGAACATCCTGAGGGCGGGTTCGCGCGAGCGCGTGCGCATGGGGTTCATCGGCGTCGGCAACCGCGGCACCCAGCTGCTTCAGATCTTCATGCAGAACAAGGCGGTCGAGGTGACGGCGCTCGCCGACATCTACGAGCCCTACCTGAAGCGCGATGACTCCGCGTTCGATCCGAAGTTCCTCGAGTGGGGGCTCAAGGGCCGGCTCCCCGTCTTCCGCAACGCCGACGGCTCCCTGCGCTCCACCGAGGCCGAGCTCGCCCGCCGCATCGCCGCGGGGACGTGCAAGCTCTACACCGACTACCGCCGGCTTCTCGCCGACGAGAACGTCGACGCCGTCTGCATCGCCACGCCCGACCACTGGCACGCGATCATGACGATCGACGCGATCAAGGCCGGCAAGGACGTCTACTGCGAG
>CACYCW010000155.1 GCA_902773015.1 uncultured bacterium | reverse complement strand
AGGCGTTCTCGCGCCTCGTCGGGATCGTGCGTTCTGCCGTGTGGATGGATCTGGACATCGTGGAAACCCTGCGCCTCTATGGGATGATAGTGGTTATAACTTTAAAAAAACTCTGCGTGAGATAAAGTACTACGAAAAGAATTCAACTGACGTTTAACGAAGCCCGTTTTCAGTAAAGGAACCCAAAGAGCCAGATCGGTATCTTGTTGACGAATCCGACTTCGACGCCATCGTTCACGACGAAACTATCCGGCAGGTCGGCAATTCTATCAACCGAAATCCGATATATCCTAATCCGAGGGGACAACCAACCTCACTGAAACACGATAACTTCGCAAAACGAGCCACATTCCGCAATTAATCATCATACCGCCGAGGGTCTGTTTGGTTCCCGCGAGTTTCCATCGCCAAATCGCCTACCGCACGGCGGCAACTGGGTCAGCGGTTCACCTCCTGGGCGTTCATGAACTCCCAGATCCGGTCGAGCCACGTGTAGCTGCCCGTTCCAGGGGCGGCCTCGCACTGAAAGCAGTGAGAACGCAGCGCCAGCGTGTGAAGATCGCCCTGGATGCCCATGCGCCGAAGCTGTTCCCAGCATTTCACCGAGTTCATCGCCGCCCAAACGTCCTCGTCGCCGTGGATGAACAGCATCGGGCAAGTCGAGAGATCGAACGAGAACTCGCGCACCGGGCGCGCGTCGTCCTCATTGCCGCCCTGCGCGTTCCACTTCTCCGCGCCATCGGTGAGCGCGTAGGCCGGGTAGATCGCGATTGCCCAGCGCACGTTGCACGGCAGGCGGTCGATCGCATCAATGGGCTGGTACGAGCGGTGACGCGATGACGTCGCGCCCATGAGCGTCAGATGTCCGCCGGCAGAGGACCCCATGATGCCGATGCGATCGGGATCGAGTCCGCGTCGCTTCGCCTCGTTCCTCACGATGCGCACGGTGCGCTGCAGGTCCTGCCAGGCGGTCGTGTGCTTGGCGAGCCCCTCGAGCGGACGCGGCGTACGGTACTTCAGCGTCACGACTGTCATGCCCTTCGCGTTGAGATAGCGCCGCGCCGGGGCGACCTCGAAACCGTCCGGCGAGTTGCCCATGTAGGATCCGCCCGAATAGATGATTTGGATCGCACGCATCCTCTGCTTCTTCGGCTGGTGCCATTCGAGATAGGGCGTGCACTGGTTGGTCTGCGCCGACGGCATCCGTCCCTCCGGCCAGATCGGCTTCCGCTCGACCGAAGCGCGAGCGGAGTCATCGGGGAAGCGTTCCATCAGCTTCACCTGTCCGCCCAGGCGACCGTCGTAGTTCATCTGGCGGACGAACTCCATCACGCGCCCGAACCAGCGGTCGCAGCTTGTCGCCTCGTCATCGCCGCGATTCAGGTCGCCGTGGAAGCCGTGGGGGTGTCCACCGAAGAGATGGAGTTCGGCGGGTATCTTCATGCGCCGCAGCTGGCGATAGACCTGTGTCGAGCCATTGGGCGAATACTCGTCAGCCCCGCCCTGGCAAAAGCACATCGGACAGGTCTTCGCATCGAACCGCAGCTCCGGGACGATTCGCACGTCGATCGCGTCCCCGTCGCGCGAGTTCGGCCCGTTCGCGCCGTCGTCCAGCACGTAGGCAGATGCCTGCGGAACCGCGAAGAGCAGATTACAGGGCAGAGAGTCGATCTCGTCGACTGGATCGTAGGCGCGCGTCTCGGAACTCGTCGCCAGCAGCAGGACGAGTTTGGCACCGGCGGAGATGCCGGTCGCGCCGATCTTCTCTGGGGAGAATCCGCGACGCGCCGCCTGTGAACGGATGACGCGCATGGCGCGCTGGGCGTCCTCCCATCCCGACTGGTGAATCGCGAGCCCCTCGGGACGTGGCGTGCGATAGGTGAGACTGGCGACGGTGAAGCCCGCCTGCACGAACCGGTCGATCGCCGGCTGAAGCCGCGCGGCATCGCAACAGGTGAAGAAGCCTCCGCCGGAGATGACGAGAATGCAGAGATCCGTCCGGACCGCCGGATTGGGCGCGTACCATTCGAGATACGGGCGGCGGAAGTCATCGGGATTGAAGCCCGGGGCCTTCACCTCCTCCGTCTTCGCCGCGATCTGCTGCGGCTGCACATCGGGCATCCGGCCCTCAGGCCAGATGTACTCGCGTTCGATCGGTTTCGCGGATGGCGACAGGGGACCGAACGAGGCCAGAACATTCACGGCACCGAAAGCCGCGACGACAATGAGAAGTGACTTTTTCATGAAGGGAATTTTATCATTTTTGCAGTGTCTCGTCCAGCCATCAGGGGATGAGTTCGAACTCGGCGTGCGAGGCGGCCCACGTGAACGCGGCGTACCGCTGGAATAGTGCATTCCTGATTGCGTACATCACCGCAATATGATAAAACGGGACTCTCCGCGCTTGGAAAGAACGCCAAGGCCAGAACGTACGAAGACGCCTTCAAATGCTACATGGCGGATTCCTGGCTTCTCGTCAGCCATGCGCGAGCGCAACAACCTGTCAATTGAGCTGCACGACTCGCTGTCGCAGGGGCCGACCGGAGTAAAGATGTACACATTATACCATATTCTCCGACCGGTGTGCCGGTCAGTACAGGAATCCGAACAGCCACAGCGGTATCTTGTTCCCGGTGCCGACCGCCACATCGTCATTGACCACGAAACTGCGCTGGATATCGGCAATCTGCGCAAATCCCTTCCCCCTACCGCCGACCTCGAACGTCCATTTGCCGTCGACCACAAAATCGCCGATTCCCGTGTAGGCAACCGAATGGTCCTTCCGAACCTGATTGTAGAAATATGTCTCCCTTGAAACTCCCTCGTCGACGTTCGGCACCAGCGCGTGCATGACGCTGGTGTTGTCGCAGTAGATTTTCACCGGTTTGGAGAGATCACCCAGCTTGACGCCCTTTGCATCGAGCAACGCCAGCAGACCGGCCCGCTCCAACGCATTCAGCATCTTCAGCCCCTGATCCCGGGCCGTTCCCAGCTCGCGGTACAGTTCGCTCATGTTGGGAGTCTGCGGGCAGCTCGACGCCAGAACCATGAGCATCTTGCGCGTCTTGATGATGGTTTCGCGCGACACCTCGTCTATCGAGGGATAATCCAGTTCCAGCACCTTGTTGACCGTGTCCATCAGACGCTCCCTGAACTTGGCACGGCTTTCGCGATAGAAAGGGTAGTATCCCCGTTTCTGGTATTCCTCAAAGCAGGAAAGCACCTTCGACTTCCGGTTGATCGACTCGGCGATCTCGACATGATTCTTCAGGATCTCCTCGAGCCGCAACACGGGGAAATCCCCCTGCCCCTCCAGATGCAGATACTCGCGAAAGCTCATGCCCCGCAACGTGTAGACCGACTGTCTCCGCGAAAGGTCTCCACGCGCCTTTTCCAGCTGCAGCAGGGATGAGCCGCTGTAAACGATGTTCATGTTCCGAAATTGGTCGGCAATGTTCTTGATAGTCAGCGACCAGGTTTTCCCCAGATGATGAACCTCGTCCATGAACACGTGCGTCCAGCCACGCTCATATAAATACCTGACGAGTCCCTTGACGTCGAAACGCGCGAACCAGAGGTCATCCAGACTGACATATAGGGCTTTCCTCGAATCCTCGCCGAATTCTGATTTCATCCGCTGGCGCATCATCGTGGTCTTTCCTGTCCCTCTGGCACCTTTGATGCAGATCAGCCGATCACCCCATTCCACCTCTTCCATCAGGTAGCGTCTGAACGTTGCCGACTCCTCTCGAATCTGCCGGTTCGAGGTTTCGATCAGCTCTTCGACGTCTTTGGTTGTTACTTTGGACTTCATTTTAGCAACTCCACTTGTTAAAATCTGATATCTTTTAGCACCTTCAATTGCTATTATTGTATCAGATACCCCAGCCGCCGTCAACCGGGGACGAAAACTGTGCTGCTCACCAGTTTCAGCACGTCCGACGGAAAATCGCCCGACGCCCCCGTCCTCACCGACAAGCAGCGCGACACCCTCCACGCTGTCACGCGTGGACTCGCCAACGAAGACATCGCCCTTCAGCGGGGTATCTCGCCGAACAGCGTCAAAAAACAGCTCGAGTCAATCTTCGCCAAGCTTGGCGCGGCCTCGCGCGCCGAGGCAACCACCATTGCTCTGCGACAGCATCTGCTGGCGACCTGAGATGTCCGACGGATCCCGGGCAATCAGCGGTTCAGTCCCTTGACGCTCAGGAAATCCCAGATGCGGTCGAGCCAGGTCCAGCTGCCGGTTCCCGGCGCGCACTTAATCTGGAAGCAGTGCCCGCGCGTCGCGAGGGTGTGCAGATCGCTCTGGAGGCCCATCATCCGCAACTTCTCCCAGGCCTTCACCGAGTTCATCGCCGCCCAGACGTCCGCATCACCGTGCAGGAAGCACATCGGCGGCGTGTCCGCGTCAAACGAGAACTCTGGCACGAGCACCGCCGAGTCGTCATTGCCACCCGTCGCGTTCGGTATGTCCACGCCGTCCGTGAGCGCATACGCCGGATAGATCGGACACGCCCACTGCACCCGGCACGACAGCCGATCGGCCGCGTCCACCGGCTCATAGGCCGGCTGACTGGCGTTGGTCGCCGTCATGAGCGTGAGATGACCGCCCGCCGAGAAGCCCATGATGCCGATGCGGTCCGGATCGAGTCCGCGTGCCGGAGCCGCCGCGCGCACGAGGCGAATCGCCCGCTGCGCATCCTGCCAGCCGCTGAGGTGCTTCTCCCGACCGATCGGCCTCGGGCAGCGATACATCACCACGACCGTGGTCATGCCCTTGCCGTTGAGATAGTGGGCGACGGGCGTTCCCTCGCCGTTGAAATTGCAGAAGTTGTAGCCGCCGCCCGGCACGACAACCTGAATCGCCTTCGTCTTCAGGCTCTCCGGAACGAACCAAACGAGGTAAGGACGGTAGGTCTGGTTCGTCGAGACATCGGGTTCCTTCCCCTCAGGCCAAAGATACTCCTTCTCCGTGCGAATCGTGTCACCGGGCATCATGCGATGGTCGAGGGCCCGCTCCCGGTCAAGCTTGCCGAGGTAGCCCATCTGCCGCATGAACTCGACCGCCCGCTCAAATCCAAACGCCCCGTGCGGCTTGTCCGCGTAGAGATGAAGCTCGGCGGGAATCTTCCGCTTGCGCAGCTCGCGATAGCAGAGCGTCGAGCCGTTCGGCGTGTACGGGTCCTTTCCGCCGTGGTGGAAGCTGATGGGACACGTCTTCGCGTCGAACCGGAAGCAGGGGTTGATCTGCGGGATGACCGTCGTGCCGTCCTGCGGCGCCGCGTTGCCAGTCGCGCCGCCGACGGTCGCATAGGCCGGCGCATTGGCGATTGCCCAGTTGAGGTGGCAGGGCAAATCATCAACGTCGTCAATCCTCGCGTACGCTGGCGTAAGCGCACTCGTCGCCAGCATCACGGTGAGGTGCCCACCCGCCGACATGCCGATAACGCCGATTCGCTCTGGATCAAAGCCATGTTCCTTCGCGGCGGCACGCACAAGCCGCACCGCTCGCTGGCCGTCCTCCCACGCACTCTGGTAAATCGGCAGACCTTCCGGACGCGGCGTACGATAGACGAGATTGACGCACTGGAAGCCGAGCGCGGTCAGCTCGCGCTGCCACATCTTCACCAGCCCTACGTCGCAACAGCACTGGTAGCTGCCGCCCGAGATGAGGATCATACAACCACCATTGCGTGTCTTCGCCTCCGGCGCGTCGTACCACTCAAGGTAGGGCATTCGGTGGTCGGCAGCGACGAACCCCTCCTTGGGCTGCTTCGGGTAGCGCCCGGCGACATCGGTCATCGCCGCAATCTGCTGCGGTTGGTAATCGGGGATTTTCCCCTCGGGCCAAAGCGGCTGCACAACAACCGCCAGAACGGCAAGTATAAGACTCATCTTTCCCTCCTTTTCGTTTTCTGTAGTTCGACGGCAATCGGCAGCCATCGAGGGACATCGGTTCTGACGAACGACTTCATTTGCCCTGGCTCCCGGCGAGCGCGAGCTTGATCACGCGCTCGGCGTCATCCACATCAGGGTGCGCGGCGAGAACGCCCGCAACCATTTTCGAGGACGTCTCCTCGTTGAAGCCGAGCGCGCGCAACGCGGCAAGGGCGTCGCCGATGACGGGCGAGGCGGCGACGTCCGCACCTCGTCCGATGAAGGCATCGACCTTGTCGCGCAGCTCGACGCAGATCTTCTCCGCCGTCTTCTTGCCGACACCCTTGATTGCCGCAATTCGCTTCGCGTCCCCGCCGACGATCGCCTGCGAGAGTTCGCCGATAGAGGAACCGGAGAGGATCGCAATCGCGATCTTCGGCCCGACGCCGGAGACGGAGGTGAGCTTCGCGAAGAGTCCACGCTCCTCATCGGTGGCGAAACCGTAGAGCGTCTCGTCGTCCTCACGCACGCAGTGGTGCGCGAGCAGCTTCACCGTCTCGCCGGCGCGCGGCAGGCGGTCGTAGGTCGAGAGGGGGATGACGAGCTCGTAACCGACACCGGCCGCCTCGACGACGACCCGTGTCGGCTCCTTCTCGGCCAGCGTTCCCCTGATGTAGGCGATCATGCGAAGAGTTTTGCGAGCTTCTCGAGCTGGACGACCTTCTCCCTGTTCTCCGCGAGCTTGCGCCGTGCTTCCTCGACGACCGCAGCGGGCGCGTGCTCGACGAACGCGGCGTTCGCGAGCTTCGCCTCGGACGACTTGATGAATCCGGCGAGCTTCGCGATCTCACCCGCGATGCGCTTCGACTCCGCCGCCTTGTCGATGAGTCCCTCGAGCGAGAGGTAGACCGTGCCGAAGCCCGTCAGTTTCGACGGCATCGGCAGGTCAGTTCCCGCGGCAACGAGCTCGATCGACTCGGCCCGCATCGCCCGCTTCAGGGATGCGACTTCGGCGGCGATCGCCTGGCGCCGGCTATCGTCGACGGCAAGTGTCACCTTCACCCAGGTCGCCGGCGGCACCTTGTACTCCGCGCGCAGGGCGCGCAGCGCAGTGATCGCCTCGCGCTTCTGCTCCACAAAGTCGTAGACCTCGTCCGAGAGCCCCCACTTCGCCTTCTCCTCGTCGGTGTAGCCGGTCGGGTACTTCGCGAGCATGATCGTCTCGCCGTCCTTGAGGAAGCCGAGCTGGTGGGCGACCTCCTCGGTGACGAACGGCATGAACGGATGCAGGAGGCGCAGCGCCTTGTCGAAGACATCACGCAGGATCGTGAGCGACACGGCCTTGTTCGGCGCGTCCTTCACGTACTCGACGTACCAGTCGCAGATGCGCGACCAGAAGAAGTCGTAGACCGCGAGCGCGCCGTCCTGGATGCGGTAGCTCTCGAGTATCTCGTTGACCTTGCGGCAGGCGCGGTCGCACGCGACGAGCATGTGGCGGTCGTCAGAGGACAACGCACGGGGAGATATCTCCCCGAACCCCTCCGGCGGAGTGTTCATCTCCAGGAAGCGCGCGGCGTTCCAGATCTTCGTCGCGAAGTTACGGCCGATCTCGAACTTCTCCTTGTTCACCTTCGTATCGCACTCGAGCGAGGTGATGAGCGCGATGGAGAAGCGGAGCGCGTCCGCGGAGTACATGTCGATGAGCTCGAGGGGATCGAGCGAGTTGCCCTTCGACTTGGACATCTTCGAGCCGTCCGCGGCGCGGACGATTCCGTGGATGACGATGTTCCTGAACGGCGGCCTGCCCATGAAGTGTATGCCGGCCATCATCATCCTGGCGACCCAGAAGAAGATGATGTCCTGCGCCGTCACGAGGTCCGTCGTCGGATAGTAGTAGTCGAGGTCCTTCGTCTTCTCCGGCCAGCCGAGGGTCGATAACGGCCACAGCCACGAGGAGAACCAGGTGTCGAGGACATCGGGATCCTGCTCGAGATCGGAGAGAGTGAGCGCCGCATTGCCGGTCCTGGCCTTCGCCTGCGCAAGCGCCTCCTCGGCCGTCTCGGCAACGAAGATCAACTCTTCACTCTTAACTTTCAACTCTTCACTGATTCCTGCGTT
>CACYCW010000154.1 GCA_902773015.1 uncultured bacterium | reverse complement strand
GTCGAGGATCTCGGGCAGGAAGCGCCCCTCCTCGACCTGCGTCCAGAAGCCCTTGCCCTCGGCGACGACCTTCGCCTCGGGGTTGATTTCAAGGATCGGCTTGCCGTCCACCGTGCCCGAATAGTCGATCTCGACAAAGTCGCCATCGGCGACGGCCTCGCCCTCCGCGGCGTTCTCGTACTTCGCGTACGCAACGCGCAGACGGTCGAGTTGCGCCTGCACCTCGCCGTCCGAGACCTTCGTGTCCTTCGCCTCGACCTTGAGCCCCTTGTAGGTCGGCAGCTTGAATTTCGGCTTCACCTCGACGATCGCGGTGAAGGCGCCGCCGTTCGCATCATAGGAGATGTCCTTCGCGCCGGCCAGGGCGACCTCTTCGAGCCCCTCCGCCTTGACCGCGTCGGCGTAGTACTTGCGTATCAGGCTGCGCTCGGTCTCCTCCTTCAGGCCGGACGCGAACTCCTTGCGGATGATCTGGATCGGCACCTTACCCTTGCGGAAGCCCGGGATCTGGGCCTCCCTCATGAACACGCGCTCGACGTCCTTGACGGCGGCGCCGACCTCGTCGGCGTCGAGCGTCACGGTCAGCTCGACCTGGCAGTTCTCCTTGCTCTTGCAGCTAGTCTTCATCGACGGCTCTTCTCCTCTTTTACGTAACGGGGGTAGATTATACCATATTTCGGGTCACTTGACACTGCGGAAGAACTTGCGCATCTCGTCCGCCGTCGTGCAGGCCAGAAGGCGCTTGTACCCCTCGTCCGCACGGAGCGCGCGCGAGATGAAGCTCATGAGCTGCAGGTACGGCGTCTGCTTCTCGCTGTTGGCGATCGTGAGCACGATGATCTGCACCGGCGAGTTGTCGATCGTCTCGTAGTCGGGGATGCACCCGTTCGCGGTTCCCTCGTTGTCGAGAATCGCAACCGCGCCCGCGATGCCGTTGACCTCCGGCGAACGCCCGTGGGGGACGGCGATGCCGTGGTCGAGCCCGGTGGGCATCGACGCCTCGCGCTTCAGCACCGCAGCGGTTGCGACGTCGGCGTTCTTCACGTGGTGCGGGCAGGCCTTGGCGATCTCGTCGACCATCAACTCGATCGCCTCCTTCTTCGAGGTGGCCCTGAACTTCGGCAGCATCACGAAGCCCTGCAGGTAGCGACCGATGCCGCTGCGCCCGACACGCGTCGTCACGGCATCCTCCTTCAGCAGCATCCTGTCCACGTCGTCGCGGCGTATGGGCTTCGAGATCTGGCGGCCAAGGTCGTTCATCTCGCTGACTACCTCCATCCACGCCGTCATCACCATCGCCTCCTCGGCGGGGGTGCACTCGCAGCGGATGGTCTTGCCATCGCGGCTGATGGACAGCTCCATGTCGTCCATCGCGATCTCCCAGATCGAGTCCTCCTTCGACAGGAGCGACGTGAAAAAGCCTTCCTCGCGGAACTCGGCGACGAGCTTCGCGAGCATCAGCTCCGCGACGTCGGAGGTGTTGAGCTCGAAGACGACCGAGCGCGAACCGTCGTGGGACAGCTTCGGGTGACGCACCCCGCGCGCCTTGGGCTTGAAGAGCGCGACGAGCGCCGGCGGCGCGACGACGGTCGTCACGAGCGTCATCATGATGCCGATGCCGAATATCTCCTGGGTGAGGTAGCCGGACGAGAGGCCGAGGCCGGCGATGATGAGCGCCACCTCGCCGCGCGGCACCATGCCCGCGCCGACCCGCAGGCCGCCCAGCGCGTTGAAGCCGCAGAACATCGAGGGGATCATGCAGCCGAGCACCTTCGCGAGGACCGCCAGCACCGTGTAGACGCCGCCGAAGATGAGCACTGGCTTCGAGCAGAGCGCCGACACGTCGACCATCATGCCCATCGCGCAGAAGAAGACCGGCACGAGGAAGGTGTAGACCGGCGAAAGCATCTCCTGGATCGGGTGCTTCAGGTCCGTGCGCGAGAGCGCAAGCCCCATCACGTACGCACCGATGATCATCGCCAGACCCATGAACTCGAAGAAGCCCGCGAGGACGAGCGCCAGGCCGAACGCCATCGTCGCAATCATGACCGGGCTCTTGAACGCCGCCTTGAGGAACTTCGCGATCCAGCGCGCGGCCAGCACGCCGACGAGCGTCGCGCCGAGCCAGACGCCGAACGCCCGGAGCGCGACGAGCCCAATCGCGTCCCAGTCCATGCCGGCGGCCGCCCCGCCGGCCTTCGCCGCAGCGTGGTTCGCCATGATGATGCCGTTGCCGATCGCCAGCACGATGAGCCCGAGGACGTCGTCGATCACGGCGCCGGCCATGATGGTGACGCCCTCCTCGGAATCCATCTTCTTCTTCTCCGAGAGGATGCGCGCCGTGATGCCGACCGAGGTCGCCGTGGACATGATGCCCATGTAGAGCGGCGCCTCCTTCGTCATCGCCTGCGCGAGCGGCAGCTGCGAGAGGCTGGCGAAGTGGTCGAAGAACTGCGGCAGTAGGTAGACCGCGCAGAGATCGCCGAAGAGAAACGAGACGACCACGCCGCCGAGCCCCACCATCGTGCCGACGAACGAGTAGCGGAGAAACATCTTCAGGTTCGTCTCCAGCCCAGAGAGGAACAGGAGGATGATCGAGGCGAGCGTCGCGATGCCGTAGAGCGCCGGCGAGGTCGCGTCGAACATCTGGCCCTTCGCCGCAAGGGCCCGCAGCTCCGCGCCGTGGAAGAAACCGGAGGCGAAGAGCCCATCGCCGATGCCGATGCCGCCGAGCGCCCACGGACCGATCACGATGCCGGCGGCGAGCTCGCCGAGGATGGACGGCAGGCGCACGAAGGACGCCAGCGCACCGCCAAGCCGCGCGGCGAAGATGATGAGGCCGAGCTGCAGGATGAGGAACATCATCTCCTCTACGCGCGGCAGCCCGAAGTTCGGATAGGGAGGCGGTCCCCCATCATGCGCCGCGAAAACCCCCAGCGCGCCCAGCGCCACCACACACGTCAACAGCAGCTTCTTGTTTTTCATGTCCTGATAGAGTATATCATATTTCGCCCGCAGCCGAAAGGACCGGGATCAGAATGACACGGGATGAAACGGGGACTGCCGGGGAATGGTGGTGGGGCAAGGATTCGAACCTTGGAAGGCGTAAGCCAGCAGATTTACAGTCTGCCCTCGTTGACCGCTTGAGTATC
>CACYCW010000153.1 GCA_902773015.1 uncultured bacterium | reverse complement strand
GGCGGTGGAGCTCGCGCGGCCGAAGTTCGCCGAGGCGGGCATCAAGATGGACGGCGAGATGCAGTTCGACGCGGCGATCGTGCCGGCGGTCGGCCGGCAGAAGAACCCGAACGGCGAGATTCAGGGCAATGCCAACGTCTTCATCTTCCCCGATCTCCAGGCGGGCAACATCGCCTACAAGGTGGCGCAGCGACTCGGCGGCGCGGACGCGATCGGTCCCAATCTGCAGGGTCTTGCGAAGGCGATGAACGACCTCTCGCGTGGTTGCAGCGCCGAAGACATCGTGGGGGCGGTGTGCGTGACGCTGCTGCAAAGCCAAACAAAGTGAAGAAAGAACCGACGGCAATCGACGGCCGTCGGTAGCACTCGAACCGACAGCAACCGAAATGACACCCGCAAAGCAGCTCGCCCGCGCCAAGGAGGTCTTTGATATTGAGATCAGGGGCCTGAAGGCGACGCGTGCCTCGCTCGGCAAGCCCTTCACCGATGCGGTGGAGGCGATGCTCCGGGCTGGCGACGCGGGAGGTATCGTCGTCGTCACAGGCGTCGGCAAGAGTCTGCATGCGGCGGAGAAGATGAGCGCCATCTTCGCCTCGACCGGGACGCGCTCGATCGTGCTGAATCCCGTGCAGGCGATGCATGGCGACCTCGGCATGGTCGCGTCACGCGACATCCTGCTGGCGCTCTCCTTCAGCGGCGAGAGTGAGGAGATCCTGCGGCTCGTGCCGGCCGTGCGTCGCCACGGGCTCAAGGTGATCGCGCTCACCGGGAACGAGAAGTCGACCCTTGCGAGGCTCGCCGACATCCACGTCGCGATTCCCTGCGGCAAGGAGGCGTGTCCGTTCGGCATGGCGCCGACGAACTCGATCGTCTCGACACTGGCGATGGGGGATGCGCTGGCGATGGTGCTGATCGATGCGCGGCGGTTCTCGCTCGCCGAGTACGCGGCGAACCATCCGGCAGGGGCGATCGGGCGCGCGCTCATCCTGAAGGTCTCGGACGTTATGCGCACGGGCAAGGCGCTGGCGCTCGTGAAGCCGACGGCGACGGTGATGGAGGCGGCCCTGGCGATGACGAAGTCGCACGGCGGCAGCGCGATCGTCGTCGACGCGAAGGGACGGCTCAAGGGGATTTTCACGGACGGCGACTTCCGGCGGCTGATGGCGACGTCATCCGACAGCAATCGACTGCTGTCGACGGCCGTCGGGCGGGTGATGACGCGACGCCCCGCGTTCATTCGCGACGATGCCTATGCGGCGGACCTGCTGAAGGTCTACGAGCGCAGGCATATCGACGACCTGCCGGTCATCAATCGGGCTGGAACGGTGGTCGGCGTGGTCGACATTCAGGACCTGCCGAAGATGAAGGTGATGTGATGGGGTATTTAATCGACAGCAATCGACATTTAACAGAAAGGAAAAACAAACGATGAACAAGAAACTGATGACTCTGGTGACCGTGGCTCTGGCGGCGACGGCGGTGATGGCGGCGGGCGCCCGCAAGAAGGGCGTTAAGGCCATGGCGGGCAACGAGGACGGTCCGGAGACCACAGGCCGCGAGGCGAAGGTCAACATCGACCAGATGCCGAAGACCGGTCAGCAGTGCTGCCTGCCGGCGCCGGGCATCGCGGGCGCGTCGATGATCGGCAACTGCTACACGAAGCCGCGCAAGTGGATCGTCGTCGAGACGAAATACACGACCTATGCGAAGTTCCTCGACCAGCTCACGTTCAACTGGCACGTCCTCCTCGAGACGAAGAGCGCCAAGGAGAACAAGGGCAACAAGATGGGACTGGCGCCCTACAGCTACTTCAACACGACGGTCACCTACTTCAACATTCCGCAGGGTTCGCACGCCGCGTGCGTGTGTCTGCCGCCGTCGTATCTCGAGCTCTATGGCGAGCCGAAGGCGATCGGGTTCACGATCTCCAATCAGAACGGCGACATCCTGGGCGGCGGCACGGTGAGCGAGGTGAAGGGCATCAAGAACGACACGCAGTTCTGGGAGAACCAGGAGATCATGAACATGCAGGTCGGCGGCAAGCCGATGATCGAGCGTCGTCAGGGGCTTGTCGACCGCTCGAAGACGATCTGGGCGCTCGTGAACCCCAACGACTACGAGGCGACGATGCAGTAGGGGTGAGTTGACCGACGGCCCTCGACAGCAATCGAACCGACGGCAGAACCGACAGCACTCGACGGCAGAACCGACAGCAATCGAACCGACGGCAACCGACAGCACTCGACGGCAATTGAGATAAAAAACCATGGCAAAGAAGTTTCTAACCCTGAACATCGGCGCATCGACAATCGAGCTCGCCGAGTACGAGGCGGGCTCGAAAGGTTCGCTCACGCTCATCAACTACGGCACGGCGACGCTGTCGGCGCCGCTCGACGGCGGCAACGCCGAGACCATCCTCGCGCCGGCCCTCCTGGAGATCGTGCGCGAGCGCGGCATCCGTCCGGGGCGGGTAGCCATGTCGATCGCCGGGCAGATGGCGTTCCAGCGATTCGCGGCGATTCCGATGGCCGGCGGCGAGGAGAAGTTCGAGCAGATGGTCCGCTACGAGATCGAGCAGAACATCCCCTTCCCGATCGACGAGATGGTCTGCGACCGACAGGTGGTGGGCGACACGGAGAACGGCGACAAGTCGGTGCTGGTCGTCGCGGCGAAGATCGACCAGGTCGAGGAGCTGACGAACGCCGTCGCGTCCGCCGGCTTCACGCCCGAGCTGGTGGATGTCGCGCCGCTTGCGCTCACGAACGCGGTTCGCCATGGTCATCCGGACGACGGTAGCTGCGCGGTGCTGCTGGACATCGGTGCGAAGACGACCTCGCTCGTCATCGTCGAGGGCGACAAGCTCTACAATCGCTCGATTCCGGTGGCGGGCAACGCCATCTCGAAGGAGATCGCCGCGGCGCTCGGATGCACGCCCGAGGAGGCCGACCAGCTCAAGCTCGAGCGCGGCTACGTCTCGCTCGGTGGCGTCACGGAGGACGAGGACGAGGTCTCCGACCGCATCTCGAAGGTCTGCCGCGCCGTGCTGACGCGGCTCAATGCGGAGATCTCGCGCTCCATCAACTTCTACCGCTCGCAGCAGGGCGGCAGCGCCCCGTCGGTGCTCTATCTCACGGGCGGCAGCGCGCTCCTGCCCCAGATCGACACCTTCTTCGCCGAGTCGCTCGGCATCGAGGTCGTCTTCTTCAATCCCTTCGAGACGATCGGCATCGGCTCGAAGGTGGACGCATCCGCGCTCGAGGCCGACGGTGCGGTCATCGCCTCGACGGCGGGCCTTGCGATTCACCAGGCGGGTCTTGCGAAATTCGCGATCAACCTCCTGCCGCCATCGCTCATCGAGGCGCGCCAGGAGAAGGCGCGCATACCCTACATCATCGCGGCGGGTCTCGCGCTCGTCGGGGCGCTCGTACTGGTGATGCTCGGCATCAATCACGAGACCGAGGTCGTCGTGGCGCAGCGCGACGCCGTGCAGGGCAAGGTCGAGTCGCTCGCGAACTTCGACCGCAAGGTCAAGGCCGCCCAGGATAAGCTCACGGCGGACATCGAGGAGTCGGAGTCTCTTCGCAAGCTGCTCGCCTCGCGTTCGTCGGCGGCCCAGCGCGTCAACGCCGTCCGCAGCTCGCTTGTCCCCGGCATGTGGATCGAGAAGTGGGACGAGGGACGCATCTCGATTCGCTACTGGAAGGACCGCGTCAAGTCCGACGGCGGCAAGACGGTCGGCGAGCTCGTCGTCGACAAGCTCAAGGGCAAGCCCGGCGTCGAGCGCGAGAGCGTGCGCATCGCCGACATGTCGATGATCGGCAAGGACGCCCAGATCGCCCAGGTCACGATCGAGGTGAAGTTCAAGTGAGAAAGTCGAGAAGTTGAGAGGTTGAGATGAACAAGACTAAAATGACTTTGGCGGTGATTGGGGGCGTGATGGGGCTCCTGGTCCTGGGGATGGCCTACTTCACCTGGAGCGCCTTCTCGGCGAAGACCGCTGCGATCGAGGGTGACGACGAGGAGGGCACGGACGGGCTTGAGACCGTCGTCTCGAAAGCGCAGACGCTCTCGCGCAAGCCGGTCTATCCTTGCGCAGCGAGCCTGAAGGCGATCGAGTCGAACCAGACCCTCGTCGCCGAGTGGCGCGCCGAGGCGCGCAAGCTCGCCTCCCGCGGCGACAGGGTCTATGAGAAGACGACGCCTGCGACGTTCAAGACGTTCCTCGTGGCGGACGCGAAGCGTCTCACCGCGCTGCCCGGTCGGGTGAACGGTGCGCTCGCCCAGCCCGAGTTCGCCTTCGGTCCCTTCAAGGACTACATCTCCGAGGGCAAGATGCCGGCCGAGGCGCAGCTCGCCGAGCTGCAGCGTCGCTGGGATGACATCGCGACGGTGGTCGAGATGCTGGCGACCAGCGGCATCGCCGAGCTCACCGACGTGCAGTTCGGGGCCGGCGCCGACACGGAGAAGAAGGACGAGAAGGAGGATCGCAACCGCCGGAACAACCGCAAGAGCCGGAAGCCCGAGAAGAAGGCGGCCGGTGAGTCCCTCGCACCTCGTGCCTTCTCCTACGTCTTCAAGTTCAATGCGAAGCCGTCGGCGTTCGTCAAGGTGATCAACGCGCTGGAGACCAGCGAGCGGTTCATCACCGTCGACGGGTTCACCTTCAGTCACGAGCGCGATGTCATTGCGGCGGCGCTTGGCGGGGATGACGAGCGCAAGGGCGAGGCGGCGGCCGGTGGCGGGCGTCGCGGGCGCCGCGGGCGTCGCGCGCATGCCGCGGAGCCCACGCCGCAGGAGGTCGCCGATGCGGCGGCCGCGAAGAGCGGCATCGTCACCGATCCGCAGCTGGATCCCCCGTTTGCCGTCACGCTCAGCCTGACGGTCCATGACTTTCGTTCCCTCGAGGAGGAGAGCGGCGCCGCGGATGCCGGCGCGTCCGAGAAGAAAGGAGCCTCCAAATGATCTCGCGCAACGGTAACAGAAGCTTTTTCGTCGCCCGCTACGAGCTGATCGCACTCGCGATCGGCGTGCTGGCGGTCGCAGGCGGTGCGGCCTTCTACATGATGTCGATCGGCGACAACCCCGATGAGGCCGCGTCCGAGTCGGTCGCGAATGTTGAGCGGATGAAGCCGTCCGAGACCGGTGTGAAGGCGGTTGACATGGCGGAGTTCCAGGCGGCGTCGCGGCTGGTTCGCAGTCCGGTCATCGTGTCGGAGGTGGCGGAGAAGTCCGAGAGTTTCCTCGCGAGCGAGCGTCGCGTCCTCTGCAAGAAGTGCAGGAAGGCCATCTCCGGCGACATCAAGGTGATGCCCGCGTGTCCCTTCTGCGGGGAGAAGCAGGAGGAGGAGAAGAAGGTCGTCCTCGACGCCGATGGCGACGGGCTGCCGGACGAGTGGGAGAAGCGCTACAAGCTGAACCCTGCCGATGCGTCCGATGCGAACGCGGACAGCGATGGCGACGGCTTCACCAACATGGAGGAGTTCCTGGCGAAGACCGATCCGACGGACAAGAACGACCATCCCGACTACCTGGACTCGCTCAAGATTGTCCTGCCGCTCAAGGAGACGTACATGCCGTTCGTGTTCACGCGGGCGACGAAGATTCCGACCGGCTGGCGCTGCGAGTTCTTCGATCCGAAACAGAAGGACGACTACGGGCGCATGGGGCGCACGCTCACCGCGACGATCGGCGAGGCGATCGGAGAGAGCGGCTTCACGCTCAAGGGCTACGAGGCCAAGACGACAAAGCGCGCAATCAGGGGTGGCGAGGGGCTTAAGAAGACGGTGGACGTCTCCGAGGCCACGGTCACGCGCAAGTCGGACGGCAAGACGCTGAAGCTCGTCATCGCCGAGTCGAAGCGCGAGAAGCCCATGCCGGTTGACGTGCAGGCGACACTGGCCTATGAGCGCGGCACGGTGAAGAACTTCGATGTCGTGCCGGGTTCCGAGATCGATCTCAACGGCTCGAAATACAGGATCACGGATGTCAAGGCCGTGGGCAAGGGGGCGAGGGTTGCCCTTGAGAATTCTCTCACAGGTAAAAAACGTACTCTTGAAGCCCTTGAACCTTGAGCGAATAAAGTGTATAATGTCCCCCAAGTCAAGGAGTAGATAGTCATTATGACGAACACGATGAAAGCTGTCGCCCTGCTCGCGATGACGGTGTCCGCCGCCATCGGAGTGTCCGTTTGTGCACAGGACGATCTCGATGCTCTTCTGAAGGATCTCGGTGCGGAGCCGACCAAGAAGGCCGAGTCGCCTAAAGTCGAAGCACCGGCACCGGCGGCGGAAACGCCTGCTCCTGCAGCATCGGCTGAAGCCACGCCGGCGCCTGCGGCGGAAACACCCGCAGCGGATGCCGAG
>CACYCW010000152.1 GCA_902773015.1 uncultured bacterium | reverse complement strand
GCCGACGGACCTCGCCTTCCGCCTCGCCTCGCGGCAGGTGATCATGGAGTTCCTCGAGGAGAAGAAGGGCGACGGCTGGTGGGGCGATCCCTCGTCGGCTTCGTACTACACCGACCACACGAACCTCGACGCGAACCCGTTCATCTGGATCCAGAACCACGCGCTGATGGACGCGAAGGTGCTGGCGAAGTATCCGTTCGACCACGCCGGCGAAGGCGAGACGTCGCTCATGATGTCGCTCTGCCCCGACACGGTCGACATGAACTCGTTCGACAAGACGGCCTGGTATGCGCAGTCGGCCCTGAAGGCGTCGAAGGAGACGGGTGACAATGGCGTCGCCATGATCCTCGACCACTTCCGCCGTGTGCTCGGCAGCTGACGGGAGGCGAGGGGAACGCCATGAAGAACGACTGCGTGTTCTGCGCGATTGCCGCAGGGGAGATTCCGTCTTTCAAGGTCTACGAGGACGACGAGACGCTCGCCTACCTCGACATCAACCCGTTCTCGCGCGGGCACACGCTGGTCATCCCCAAGCGGCACACCGTCGGGCTCCTCGACACCGATGACGACGCGCTCGCGCGTCTCATCGCTCGGGTGAAGGCGGTTGCCGCGCGTGTCAAGGACCGTCTTGGCTGCGATGGCTTCAACATCCTCCAGAACAACGGGGAGGCCGCCGGCCAGACCGTCCACCACATCCACTTCCACATTGTCCCGCGCTGGACCGGCGACGCGCTCGCCTTCACGAACCAGCCGGGAGACATGGAGAAACTCAAGGCCCTCGCCGAGCAGATCCGCGCGTGACCCCCGCCGCGTTCATTGACAACCCGGACTGGGCGGGGTTCATCCCGGAGGTGCGCGATGCCGCGAAGACGCGGCACCTTCCCTCGCACGAGGACTGCGCGCAGATCGACGTCGAGGCGACGGCCGGCCACCTGCGTGCGTGCGGCACGCTCGGCTCGATGCCCGGCTACGAGGAGCGTCCCGGCCAGATCGACATGACCGCCGCGATCGCGCGGGCCTTCAACGAGCGCGAGCACCTGATGATCGAGGCGGGCACGGGCGTTGGCAAGTCGCTCGCCTATCTCGTGCCGTCGATTCTCTGGGCGTGGACGAATGACACGCCGGTCATCGTCTCGACGGCGACGCGCAACCTCCAGTCGCAGCTCATCCACTCCGACATCCCCCGCGCGCTGGGCATCCTCGGCGCGGACGCCGCGAATTTCAGGGTCGCGCTTCTCAAGGGCCGCGCCAACTACCTCTGCCTCAGATCCGTCGGCGAGTTCTTCGCGCCGGGCTTCTGGACGATGTCGGCCGAGGAGCAGGTGCTCATGCCGGCGTTCATCGACTGGCTGCAGCGGACGCCCGACGGGGATCTCGACGACTACGAGGGGCTGCCGCGCGGCCTCCTCACCTGTCCCGGCGAGGAGTGCGGCGGGCGGCGTTGCCCCTACCATGCGCGCTGCTTCGTCTACAAGGCGCGCAAGGCCGCAGCCGAGGCCCATCTCGTCATCGTCAACCATGCGCTCGTGCTCGCCGAGGCGACTGCGCCAGGGAGCGGCATCCTGCCAGGATACGGTCGGCTCGTCCTCGACGAGGCGCACAATCTCGAGGACATTGCCACCGAGTACCTGAGCTACGAGCTCTCCAACCCGGCGCTGACGCGCATTCTCAACCGGCTCATCCGCCGCCGAAAGGGCAAGCGCGGCGGTGCGGGCGGCACACTCGCCGCGATCGCGCGCCAGTTCCAGAAGGGGGCCTTCCGCGGCAACCCCGCCGGCGAGCGCGTCATGAGCCTCATCGCCGCCGCCTCGCCGCTCACCGTGCGCATCGTGAACGCCGCGGACCGTCTCTTCGAAATCGCCGAGCGGCTGCTCCGTCCGGCGGGCGACAAAGACGTCTGCCGCTATCGCGTCGGTGCCGGCGCGACCGGTGCCATTCCCGAGGAGGGACCGCCGCCGGATGACGCCAAGGTCCGCTGCTACTCCCTGCACGGGCTCTTCAAGCGCTACGAGCCCGAGCAGTGGGACGAAGACCTCTTCCGCAAGGCCCAGGCCGCGCTCGAGGCGGAGCTCGCCGCGCTCGTCAACCTGCTGCACGAGCTGCGTGACACGCTGGATGACGCCGTGCCCGTGGGTGAGCTCAACTATCTCGGTGACCTCTCCGCGCAGCTCAACGGCATCGCCGAGTCGGTCGTCGCCTTCGCCAACGAGGCGAATTTCGTCATCTGCGGCGATAAGCCCACCCACGCCTACTGGATCGAGCGCGTGCGGCCCGAGAAGCGTCCGTCCTTCGTGCGGCTCGTCGCTGCGCCGCTATCGGTCGCGGATGACCTGAAGCGGATGTTCTACGACGTGAAGGACACGGTCGTGCTCTGCTCGGCGACGCTGCGCGTCGGCAACGACTTCCGCTACATGGCGCGGCGGCTCGGCGCGAGCGAGCGCTTCCGCCTGCTGACGGCAGAGAGCCCCTTCGACTACTTCCGCCAGGCGCTGGTGCTCGCGCCGGACTGCCTACCGGATCCCTCGGCGAAGCCGGGCGACTACGCGGCTGCGCTCGCGCCGCTTCTCCGGGAGCTCTTCGCGGAGACGCACGGGAGGGCGCTCGTGCTGTTCACGAGCTACGAGATGATGCGGGCCGTCGCCGCGTATGCGCGCGGGCCGCTTGACGAGGCGGGCATCCGGCTGCTCGTGCAGGGCGAGGGCCTCTCCCGGGAGTCCATGACCCGCGCCCTCAAGGTCGTGTCATCGGGCGCGCAGCCCACCGATTCTGCGGACTCAGGCTCCTCCGTCGTCCTTTTCGGCGCCCAGTCGTTCTGGGAAGGGGTGGACGTGGCGGGCGAGGCGTTGTCGTGCGTGGTGCTGGCACGGCTGCCGTTTCCACAGGTGCGCGACCCGATCATCGAGGCTCGGTCGGAGAAGATCGATCGCGAGGGGGGGAGTTCGTTCCGCGACTACTCGCTGCCAGAGGCGGTCATCAAGTTCCGCCAGGGCTTCGGTCGGCTGGTGCGTACGCGGTCGGATCGTGGCGTGGTGGTGGTCACCGACCCGCGGCTGGTGACGAAGAACTACGGCTCGACCTTCCGCCGGTCGATTCCCGCAACGGTTCACACGGTCACCTCGCCCGACGAACTGCTCGCGCGCGTCGCCGACTTCATGAACGGCTGACTGCGTCGAACGT
>CACYCW010000151.1 GCA_902773015.1 uncultured bacterium | reverse complement strand
GTAAACGCACGGACTCCGTGCGTTTACTTCTGGAAGCGGCGATCTACAAGAGATGGCATTGCTCACGATTGCTTTTGAGGTAGGACGCGGCGAAATATGATATAATACCTGAAATCAGCAAGTACGACCATTTGGAGAGAAGACCGATGGAAATGTATAAGCAGGGCGCGGCCGCCCAAAAGGTGGCCGAGCTCTACTCGGGTGTCACCCGCCGAGCGGGTTCGTCGCCCTACTGGAGTTGCCCCGTGGATCTCACGGCGGCGTTCCTCAGACTGTGCCTGGCGCAGAGCTGCGGCAAGTGCGTGCCGTGCCGCGTCGGGCTGGATCGGTTGCAGGGGCTCCTCGAGCGCATCCTTTCTGGCGATGCCGCGCCGGACGATCTCGCGTGCCTCAAGTCCGCCGCCCAGGCGATCTACGATTCCGCCGACTGCGCGATCGGCTTCGAGGCCGCGAAGCTCGTCCTCGACGGGCTAGTCGCCTTTGGTGACGACTACCGTTCCCATGTCGAGCGCGGCGTCTGCACGACGCGCTTCGGGAGCGTCCCCTGCCAGACGGGATGTCCAGCGCACGTCAACGTGCCTGGCTACATCGCCTGCATCGCGGCTGGGCGGTACGCGGACGCGGTGCGCGTTGTGCGCGAAGTCAACCCGTTTCCCGGCGTGTGCGGGCTCATCTGCGAGAACCCGTGCGAGGGTTACTGCCGGCGCAACGTGGTCGATGATGCGATCAACATCCGCGGGCTGAAGCGCTATGCGGTGGAGAAGGCGGGCGACGTGCCGCCACCGGCGTGTCGCGCGGCGAATGGCAAGACGGTCGGTGTCATCGGCGGCGGGCCGGCCGGTCTCACCGCGGCCTACTTCCTGGCGCTCAAGGGCTATGCCGTGACAGTCTTCGAGAAGCGTCGCCAGCTCGGCGGCATGCTGCGCTACGGCATCCCGTCCTACCGTCTGCCAGACGCCGACCTCGACCGCGACATCAACGTCATCCTCTCGACCGGCGTCACCGTCGAGCGCGGCGTCACGGTCGGCGTGGAAGTCACGTTCGACGACCTGCGCCGGCGCTTCGACGCGGTCTACGTGACGATCGGCGCGCATGGCGCGAAGCGCCTTGGCATCGAGGGCGAGGGCGCTAAAGGCGTCCTCTCCGCCGTCGAGCTGCTGGGAGCGGTCGGTGATGGCGAGCGGCCGGACTTCTCCGGCAAGCGCGTCGTCATCGTCGGTGGCGGCAACGTGGCGATGGACGCGACGCGCACCTCGCGGCGACTGGGTGCAAAGAGTGTCACGTGCGTCTACCGGCGGCGCATCGTGGATATGACGGCGCTTCCCGCGGAGGTCGCGGGCGCGCAGGCCGAGGGCTGCGAGATACTCCAGCTGATGGCGCCAGCGCGCATCGCCGTCGAGGACGACCGCGTGACGGGGCTCGTCGTGAAGCCCCAGATTCCCGGCGCGATTCGCGGGGGACGGCCCTCGCCGGTCGACGCGGCGGCGGACGAGGTGACGATCCCGTGCGAGGTCATCGTGGTCGCGATCGGGCAGGACATCGACTCGGCGCATTTCGCCGTGAGCGGTGTGGATGTGAAGCGTGGAACGATCGTCGCTTCCGCAGCGGGTGAGGTGTCCGTCGGCGGCGAGCGCCTCGCGGGCGTCTTCACCGGCGGCGACTGCTACACTGGCCCTGCGACTGTCATCCGCGCGATTGACGCCGGCAAGGTCGCGGCGGAAAACATCGATGCCTACTTCGGCTTCGATCTGCCGCTCGCGCGCGAGGTCGAGATACCCGCCGCGCCGCCTGACCAGCGTCTCCACTGGGGACGCGTCAACATGCCCGAGCGTCCCGCCGCGGAGCGTGCGGAGGACTTCTCGCTGATGGAACGCGGCCTCACGGACGAGGAGGCCCGCCTGGAGTGCAGCCGCTGCCTCCGGTGCGATCATTTCGGCTGCGGCGCGTTCAGGAGGGGCTGAGATGGTGAACATCACGATTGATGGCAAGGCGATCTCGGTGGCCGAGGGGACGACGATTCTCACGGCGGCTCGCCGGAACGGCATCCTCATCCCGACGCTGTGCTACCTCGAGAAGATCAATGAGGTCGCTGCATGCCGCATCTGCGTCGTCGAGGTGAAGGGGGCGGAGCGGCTCGTCGCCGCGTGCAACACGCCTGTCGCCGAGGGGATGGAGATCATCACCCGCTCCGAGCGCATCCTCGCGGCGCGGCGCAGCAATCTCGCGCTCATTCTCTCAGAGCACGATTGCCACTGCCCGACGTGCGCGCGAAGCGGCAACTGCTCGCTGCAGACGCTGGCGCAGAACCTGAACGTCCTCGAGAACCCCTACGAGACGCGGCTGCCGAAGAACCGCTGGAACAGAGACCTGCCGCTCATCCGCACCGACTCGAAGTGCATCACTTGCCTCCGGTGCGTCGACGTCTGCGACAAGATCCAGGGCCTGAAGGTGTGGGACCTCCTCGGCGTCGGTGGCAAGGCGCGCGTCGGCGTACGCGGCGGCGTCACGCTCGATGCCGCGAACTGCACCTACTGCGGCCAGTGCATCACGCACTGCCCGGTCGGGGCGCTTCGTGCGCGCGACGACACGATGCGGCTCATGGCCGCAGTGCACGATCCGTCGAAGACGGTCGTCCTGCAGGTCGCGCCGGCGGTGCGCGCGGCGTGGGGCGACGGGCTCGGCCTCTCTCCGGCGATGGCGACCGAGCGGCGCATGGCCGCGACATTCCGTCGAATCGGCGTCGACTTCGTCTTTGACACCAACTTCTCGGCCGATCTCACTATCATGGAGGAGGGCCACGAGTTCCTGCATCTCATGCAGCACCCTGAGGAGTTCAAGCGTCCGCTCTTCACCTCGTGCTGCCCCGGCTGGGTGCGGTTCATGAAACTCGAGTATCCCGACATGGCCGTGCGGCTCTCGAGCGCGAAGTCACCCCAGCAGATGTTCGGCGCCGTGGCGAAGACCTACTTCGCGGAACGGCTCGGCAAGGACCCGAAGGACATCTTCTGCGCATCGGTGATGCCGTGCGTGGCGAAGAAGTACGAGTGCGACGTGAAGGCGGTGAACTCGACCGCCGCCGGGCAGGACGTGGACCTCGTGCTGACGACGCGCGAGGTGGACCGCCTCCTGAAGGCGCTCGCGATCAATGTCGGCATGCTGCCGGAGGAGGACTTCGACTCGCCACTCGGCACGGGCAGCGGCGCGGGCGTCATCTTCGGCGCGACGGGCGGCGTCATGGAGGCCGCCCTGCGCACGGCGAGCTTCGTGCTTGAGGGGGAGAACCCCGATGCGGACGCTTTCCGCGCGACGCGCGGGCCGGACGGACGCAAGGAGTTGACGGTCACGCTCGGCGGCATCCCGGTGCGGGCGTGCGTCGCGAGCGGGCTCGCCAACGCGCGGCGCGTCGTCGAGGACGTGCGTAGCGGACGCGCCCAGTACGATTTTGTCGAGATCATGGCGTGCCCGGGCGGGTGCGCCGGCGGCGGCGGGCAGCCGATCTTCGATGGATGCGAG
Source organism: uncultured bacterium (assembly GCA_902773015.1). Classification (GTDB taxonomy): domain Bacteria; phylum Verrucomicrobiota; class Kiritimatiellia; order RFP12; family UBA1067; genus UBA1067. The sequence goes on along the minus strand of CACYCW010000151.1, from coordinate 25,873 downwards.
CTGGCCGAGGAGCGCGGCCAGGCGCTCTACACGCTCGACAAGGCGAACAGCATCCGTTTCTCGCACGACAACCCCGAGATAGTCGCGCTCTACCGCGACTATCTCGAGAAGCCTCTCAGCCACCGTGCACACGAGCTGTTGCACACCGACCAGACGAAGTGGCAGCTCTAGACGCAAGGCGAGAAAACGCCTCTCGGTAGTTTGCTTCGGACTTGCCCTGGACAGTGGTAAAATGGCACAACTCGCGGTATGGAGAAGATGAAGAAGATCGACGAGAACCCGACCGACGGGCGGAAGAAGTACCTCATCCTCTACTTCAACTTCTCCGCCGACTGCGGCAACCGCTGGCACGACATCCACTGAACGCCGGACATGCGACAACTCTCACGAAAGCCCGTTCCATTTCGCCTTGACCGCGCCAGCACAGAAGGGCTGACCGACCAGCTGGTCGAAGGACTTCGCGAGGCGATTCGCACCGGCTACTATGCTTCAGACGACGTATTGCCCTCGCACGATGCCATCGCCGCCGCGATCGGCGTGAGCGAAATCGTTGCCCGCAATGCCGTCCGGCGGCTTGCGGCGGAAGGACTTGTCGTGTCGCGTCCGCGCCTCGGCAGCGTTGTCCTGCCGCGCACGACGCCGATCTGGCGCGGACATGTTCTCTGCGTCCTCTCGGACCATGACTTCAACCGCCGGCAGGCGGTGATGGTCGAGCAGATACGCGCGGTCTTGACGCAGAACGGTTTCCTGTTTTCGCAGGTCGGTGTCTTGCACGATGCAGATGGTCGGTGCGTCTACGAGGGGATTGAGACGGCGTTGCTTCGTCCAGTCGAGCTTATTGTCTTGATGGAGGTGCAGCCGGACATTGAGGCGTGGGTTTCAAAGAAAGGCGTTCCATATGTCGTGATTGGCAACTGGCATGAGGTGGGGCCAAACTGCATTGGCCAGATTGGGCAATCGTTGCATCGGGCCCTGCAGGACTTTATCCGCTATTGCAATCGTCATCACATAAAGAGAATCGACATAATCAGCTGCAACAAGTGTCCGGTTGTGCAGAGGGAACTGGTTGCAGGGGGATTGAAAGTGCGTACGATTCTGGCGGCCGGATCTTCCGACGAATGCGTCGGACCGAGGAGGGCGTCGTCGGCCATGAAGCGCCCGTTCCCGGTGAGTTACGGGATTGAGCGGTGCGAAAAAGTCATGCAGTTAGGTCTGGATTTTGTACGCAGTCTGCTTGCTTCGCGGCATCGGAGTTTTCCTGATGCCTATCTCGTGACTGACGACTATAAGGCGACGGGCATGCTGACCGGTTTTCAGGAAGGGTCTGTTAGACTCCCCGAGGACGTCGGGTTTGTCTGTTGCACAACCGGCGGGTTCTGTCCCGTGTACACGAAGCCGATCGCCCAAATAGAGACTACTCCGTGCAAGTGGGGGGAAATCGCCGCCGAAAGGATTCTCCGCTGGCTCCTTGAGCGCAAGCCTTTTCCGAATGACAATTTGCAAGCCGTGTTCGTTCCAGGCGAAACGCTGGCATAGGCCTGTTTTGTCTGTGTATAATCAGTATGTGAAGTGTGTGGGATTCCATCTTGTCGGCTTCTGCGGAAGTGTGCTACAATAATCGCGTCATGGATTATGAAAGGGATACAGACATGAAAGCTGAAAAAGCAAGTTGCGGTTTTGCCGCGCTTCTCGCTTTCGCTGGTTGCACCGCAGCGGCGGGGACCATTTCATCGTTGTCGTGTGAGAGCTGGGTCAACACCGCCGAGAATCCGACGATTGCCGTCGCGGCTTCGTCGGATTCGGTGGAGATTGCCTATGCCGGCGACTGGTTCGCATCGGGCTCTTGCGACCTTTATGTCGATGGCGTGTGGGTTGGGGGGTCGACTGGCACGCCCTCCACCTATGCACTGCCCGGTGTTGCGGACGGCTATCAGGCCTACGAAGTGACGCTCGTCGCAGACGGCGAGGAGAGGTCGAGGATCGTAACGGTATTCCCGTATTTGGGCTATGTCTGTTCGATTCATTCCGCTTCCCAATACTCCTCGTCCCTTGATTCGCATCCGGGCGGAACGTTGCGGAAACTCGGGCCGGATGCGTCGATGCCGATCTCATGGTCGGAGCTTTGGAACGCGAGCGCCGACCGAGCCGTTGTCACGCTTTACTCGGGTGCGGACACCAACGGCGTCTGCCTCGGCGAACTTGTCCGAGACACGGCTGGCGGCGAAGGGTCGTACCTTCTCTCTCCATCGTCACTCTCTCTCGCTCCCGGACGTTACACCTTGACGCATTTCGACGGCACCGAGACTCTGTTTGCCTGGCTGAAGGTCAGCGGCGGCGCAGTGATGATAGTACGGTAGTGAATTTCAAACAAGGAGAATCCAACATGAAGAAGCAACTCGCAACACTCGTTGTCTGCTCGGCGCTTTTGCCGATCTTTGCAAGCGTCGCCAACGATGCGATGACGAACACCGCGACTGTCGTCATGACCTCACTCACGGCGAAACAGCGTTTCCCGTGGAACGGCAAGGTCGACATAGACTTTTCGTTCTCGTCGACCATTCCGGAGGCGTTCGCCTTCATCCACTTCAAGGCAGAGTACAAGAACGCGAACAACGAGACGGTGACGGTGTCGATGAAGACTTTCGACCAGTTCACGACGTCGTTCTGCACGAACGCCGGCACGTACCGCGTGACGTGGAACTCGACCGCCGACGCACCGAACCTGATCGTCACCACCCTCAAGTACACCGTCACCGCCAACATGGCGAAGTACATGGTGGTCGATCTTTCCAAGGGCACGGCGGCGACGGCGGACGATCCGTACCCGATTACGTACATGGAGGAATGCCCTGACCCGATGCGAGACGACGGCGGCTGGACCGACGAGTACAAGACGACGAAAATGGTGTTCCGTCTCGTGCAACCGGGAACGTACAAGAAAGGATGGGACACGAATTTCTATTCTTGGAAGGACTGCTTCCGGCATGACGCAACGATCACCCGGCCGTTCTACCTGGCGATCTTTGAGTGCACGCAGGGCCAGGCGAAGCAGCTGAACGGCGACTGGTATACTGAGGAGGATGAGACTCACAAGGAATTCAAGGGGACGACGCGCGCGCAGAGGCCTGTCGCGCAGGTTCGCTATTCCCGCTTCCGCGGACAGCTCTCAAATAGAGTGGGGTGGCCACAATACGGGTCGACCGTGGCGCCGAATTCGTTCATCGGACAACTTCGCGCGCGGACGGGCAACAATGTCGGCTTTGACCTGCCGACCGAGACGGAATGGGAGTACGCGGCGCGAGCCGGCGCTACCGACGCCTGGGGCGGCGACGGCCTTACCCCGGGACAGAAGGCCTCCAACACCTCGGACGGGGCAACCGGCGCCTTCACCAACAGCCTTGTTAACGTCTACGGCCGATACAAGTTCAACGGCGGCATGGTCGACAACGGTGACGGCACGTATTCAGAAGCCGATCCCGACGACGACAGCCACGGAACGGCGGTGGTCGGGTCGTACAAGCCGAACGCCTGGGGATTCTATGACATGATGGGCAATGTCGTCGAGTGCATGCTGGACGCCGGAACTGCGATTCACGGAGAGTCCGGTAATGCTCCGCCTACGGTGGACGATGTCGGAATCGAGATGTCGAACACGACTGATGATTATTGGCAGGGGCGTGTCATGCGAGGCGGCTGTTACAATACCGATGCGCTGGAATGTTCGTTTGCGTGTCGCCGCGGCACGATCAACATGCGCCATTTGAATGGCGCCTACGGGTACGGCTATCGCCTCTGCTGGCGGTTCCCGTTTGCCGGAACGCTGGCGGCAGAGGGTGAATGATGAATTTTCTTTTACTGGAGGGATGGTCTCGAACTTTTGCGCTGGGAGCGGCGACAGGCTGCTGCCTGGCGGCTGCCGCGGCGCCGAAGATCGTTGCCTCGGGCTGGGATATCGGGAGAATGTCGCCGGCGCGGATCGTCGCGTCCGCCGACAAGTTCGCGGACGCCCCGTTTGACGGCATCGTTTTCAATCTCAATCTTCGCGACGACATCAAGGATGAGCGTGATGGCTTTCTGCGCGCTTCATGCGGGCGTATCTGGCCGCGCGAGACGCTGAAGCCGTTCATCGAGACTTTTCGAAAGGCGTCGGAAATCGACCATCTCCGCTCCAGCTTCGTCGGTTCGCTGTTTGCGCCGATGAAGCGCATGGGCTGGCGAGACGACAAGACGTGGGCGGCATTTGCGGCCAATCTGAAGACGCTCGCCTGGCTTGCGAAGGAGGGCCGGCTTAAGGGCCTTGTTCTCGACACCGAGGACTACTGTCGCGCCAGCCAGTTCGAGATGGACCCTTCGGACGGGGCGTCCTACGATGAGATGGCCGCGCTTGCGCGCCGCCGGGGGCGCGAGCTCTTTTCCGGCGTGTTCGAGGAATTCCCCGACATCCGAATCGTCACCTACTGGTGGTTCTCCTTCCACCACGAGTACGTCGCCTCGCCAGATCCGCTCGCGGCGGCACGTGGAATAGGCGATCTCATGCCAGCGCTGACCGATGGCATGCTCGACGTCATGCCGCCGACGGCGCGGCTCCTTGACGGCAACGAACACACCTACCACTGGCTCTTCGACCGCAGCTGTGTCGCACAGCGCAATTCCCACCAGGGGCTCGTGTCTCCTGAAAACAGGGCGAAGTTCCGCGCCTGCACGGGTCCGGCCGCCGCATACTATCTTGATATGTACACTAATCCGGAGTTCAAGGCGGATGGTACGCGGAGCGCCTGGTACCGTCCGCCCGTCGGAGGCCGTCGTCTGAACGCCTTGATCGACAGGCTGGAGGACGGTCTCTTCTGCTCCGACGAATACATTTGGATGTTTGGTGAGCGGAACTCGTGGGCCGACTGGGGTAAGTTCGACTACTGTGACAGATATGAGGACGCCTACACGAACGGGACGTGGGACGCCGCGCTCCCCGGCTTCAGCGCAGAAATCGCAATGGTCAAGGACCCAATCGGAACCCTCACGCCTCGCCTCGCTGCGCTTAAGGCCTCCGGGAATGCCGTCAACCTCGCGGGCGAGCCTGTCGTGAAAGAAGATGGTTTTCGCTATGACTATGCGGTAAAAGGCGTGAAGTACGGCGAATGGTACGCCGTACTGGTCGAGATGAAAAGCGCTCATCCCGCCGCCGGAATCGGACTGAAGATTGGTGCAAGATCAATCTGGACGAGACCCACGGCGTCCGTCATCTTCTCGCGTCCGAAGGCGGACGGGAGCCGCAGGGGCGTCGCGTTCCAGCGCATCTGGGGCGATGCCGACACGCTGACCGTGAATTGCTCGTACTGCAGTTACAGGAAGACGAAGCCGCAGGATGTCAAGGTTTCCATCTACAGGGTCTATTCTCCGAATGGTCGGTGAACGACAACTTTGCAATTGTCCAGAGTCCCGGCTCGCAATTGTGTCCCTGCGTACTTTGCGGCGTCCCTGGTTTGTCCAGTACGCGCGGCGATAACGCAAACAAATATGTCGGCGTTTTGAAGCGAAGGCGAAAAGCAGGGAACGACATGTATAGAAGGGAATTTGTGAAGATGGCGGTTGCGACATGCGTCGCGCCGGGCGTGTTCGCGGCGGAGAACGAGGCGCGCATCTGGGCGGTCGCGGACGCCCCCGAGATAGGCCAACCGCTGCCGCGCTGGCGGCCGGGCGAGATGGACCTGCACTTTATCTATACCGGCCGCGGCGAGAACATGTTCTACGTGCTTCCGGACGGCACGACGATCGTCAACGACGTCGGCGACTACTGGCGGCAGAAGGAGCGCGCGGAGATTCCGTGGCTGCCGCGGGCCGACCGTCTGGGCGGTGAGTGCGTGGCGCGCTACGTCAAGAGCGTGTGGGACCGCCCCTATGTCGACTACCTGACGCTGTCGCACTGGCACAACGACCATGCGGGCGAGCCCAAGTGCGGAACGGTGAAGGCTGCGGACGGACGCGACGTCTGTGGCATTCCGCTGTTCAACGAGTTCATCAACGTCAACCGCTTCTTTGATCACCAGTACCCGAACCGCGGACAGTACGGCGGCGGCGACGTCGCGTCGCGCCGCATGATCGAGCGGTGGGTCGAAGCGAAGAACATCCCGCAGGAGAAGTTCCGCGTCGGGGCGCTCAACCAGATTCGCCTGATGAACGATCCGTCGGGACGCTACCGCGACACTTTCTCGATCCGCAACGTCTGCGCGAACGCGGTCTGCTGGACCGGCCGCGGCGAGGAGGCGTTCGACTACGGCGCGGTTCACGCCGATGTCACCTGCAAGGAGTCGATTCTCAACCAGAACACCCTGTCGATGGGCTATGTCATCCGCTACGGAAAGTTCAGCTACTGGACGGGTGGCGACGTGTCCTGCAAGCTGACGGGGGCGGATGGTCAGGAGTTCAACTACGAAGGCGTCGTCGGCCGGGCGGTTGGTCCGGTGACAGTTTGCAAGACGAACCACCACGCCTACCGTGATGCGATGACGGAGGAGTTCGTGCGGGAGGTCCGCGCGGCCGCCTATGTGACGGCGGTCTGGTGCCCCCGCCACATCCAGGACTGCAACATGCGCCTGATGTCCTCCCGGGAGCTGTATGCCGGCGAGCGCAAGGTGTTTCCGAACTTCGTGCCGGAATGGCCGCGCAAGGAATGGCCTGATGCACCGTGGTGGGGGGACGTCGTCCCCGCGCCTGGCGGACATGTCGTCGTGAAGGTGGCGCCTGGCGGCGACACGTACCGCATCTACGTCGTCGACGCGACTGACGAGTCTCTCGCCGTGCGCGGCGTCTGGGCCGGCCGAGAGGCTTGAGGGACTATTATTACAGGTACGCCAAGCAAAGCTCGGCGGGGGATTTTGAGGGTCCCCGTCGGACTTAGTTTGTTGCACCGCCATTTGGTCGGGGATTTATGCTATAATACACACATGATTGCCAAGATCGTTCTGGACAAGAAGCGCGAGGGCCATGCTCTCGGCAGTGCAGAGATCCGCGAGTTCATCGAGGGGTTCACCGCCGGGCGCATCCCCGACTATCAGATGTCTGCACTCGCGATGGCCATCTGCTGTCGCGGCATGACCGAACGCGAGACGGCCGACCTCACCGACGCGATGCGTCGCTCGGGCAAGTGCCTCGAGTGGAGCGAGATCACCGCCGACAAGCACTCGACCGGCGGCGTCGGCGACAAGCTCTCGCTCATCATCCAGCCGCTCGCCGCGGCATGCGGCGTGTGCGTCCCGTCCTTGACCGGGCGCGGCCTCGGCATCACCGGCGGCACGGCGGACAAGCTCGAGACGATCCCCGGCTACTCCTGCTCTCAGTCCCTCGCGCGGTTTCAGGAGATCGTGCGGACCGTGGGCGTCTCCATGGCGGTGCAGACCGACGAGATCACCCCGGCCGACAAGAAGCTCTATGCGCTTCGGGACGTGACGGGCACGGTAGCCTCGATTCCGCTTATCGTCGCCTCCATCCTCTCCAAGAAGCTCGCCGAGGGCGCGGGTACGCTCGTCTTCGACGTGAAGACCGGGAAGGGGGCCTTCATGAAGACGCGCGAGGACGCCGCGGCGCTTGCGCATGCGCTCGTTGACGGCGCGCGCGCGGCAGGACGCAAGGCGGCGGCGCTAGTCACGTCGATGGATGCACCGCTCGGCCGCGCGGTCGGCAATGCGAACGAGGTCGCCGAGGCGCTCGCGATCCTGCGCGGTGACGCGCCGGAGGGGGGCGGCCCGATGACGGAGCTCAGCGTCGAGTTCGCGGCGCTGATGGTCTCCCTCGCCCGCGACCTTTCGCTTGATGAAGCACGCGCCCTGTGCCGTGAACGTCTCGCTGACGGGCAGGCTTGCGCGAAGTTCGAGGCGATGGTCGCTGCGCATGGGGGCGACCTTGCTCGCTTCGAGAGCCTCCTCGGCCGACCGACGTTCAAGTTCCGCATCCAGGCGATGCGCTCGGGGCACGTCACCGCGATTGATGCCGAGAAGGTGGGTCGCGTCGCGCTCGCGCTTGGCGCTGGACGCGAGCAGGCTGGCGACCGCATCGACCCGCTCGCCGGCGTGACGCTCGCCGTTGGCGTCGGTGACCGTGTCGCAGTCGGCGAACCGCTCGCGACCCTGGAGCGCTCGACCGATCCAGAAGGGCTGGAGCGTGCCGCGACCGATCTCTTCCGCGCCTTCGAGATCGCGCCTGAGGTTGTCACGCCCCGGCCCCTCATCCTCGAAGTAATCTCGTAATCTCGTTCCCCATCCCTCATCCCTCGTCCCTCATGGTTGACTACAACGAGCTCAGGAAGAAGTTTCCGATGCGGAAGCAGCCGGGAGGCGCCGGCAAGTCGCCCCTGCATCGGAAGTCATCGAAGGCCGCCGTCAAGGCCATCGCGCGCGAGTACGAGCTGAAGAAGGCCGAGCTCCGGGCCTCAGGAGCGCCTGTCCTTCGGCGCGGTCCGGTGTTCTATGGTGTCCTGGTGCTCATCCTGCTTGTCGTCGGTGGGCTTGTCCTCTCCGCCGCTCACAATGGCATTGGTCTCGGCAAGCGTCGCATTGAGCTCAAGCCGTTGCAGGCGCGAAAGTCGATGGATGCGCTCGTCATCGCGCTCGGGCGTTACAAGTTCCACGTCGGGGAGTACCCGTCGGCCTCCGAGGGGCTGAACGTGCTCGCCGTGAAGGCGCTCAACAAGAAGGGGTGGGACGGCCCGTACGTCAACCACATCGTCCGCGACCCCTGGGGCAACGACTACGTCTACGACACGCGTCCCGATGGCGGTCATCCGATTCTCTACTCGAAGGGGCCCGACGGCCGCGCGGGGACGACCGATGACGTGATGCCCGATCAGGGCATGTTCGAGGAGCCGTTCCGCGACACGTCCTGGACGAAAGGATGGGCTCCCTACCGGTTGCGCGGCATCGTCGTCGCGCCGGACGCCGAGACGAAGCGGCGCGTCCAGGAGGAGATGAAGCAGTATGACTGAAGGCGGGTTGCGCAATGGATCGCTTTGAGCTTGAGCCGTCCCTGCAGGAGGAGATCCGCGCCCGCGTGCTGGGCGAGGGCTTCATGAAGATCGTGCAGACGGTGCGTCGCAACGGCAAGACGTTCCGCATCGCGATGCGTCCCGTCGAGCTTGGCGGCGCGCGCAAGTTCCAGGCCGAGATGAACGACGACGGGCACGTGCAGGTGAAGAACCTCGACACGAACGCGGCGGCGGAGGGGCTGGAGGAGATCATCGCCCAGCGCGGCGCGCGCGACCTGCACCTGATGACCGCGACCGGCGACCTGCACGTGCGGGTGACGCGAAAGGGGCACGTGATGGCGACGCGATCGGCCGAGATGAATCGCGTGGTCACGGTGCGTCCACACGACCGGGTGAAGCGCCTGCCGCTCACGAGCTTCGACGCGACGGCCCTCCTGCGCGTCATCGGCATCGCCGACGGCGAGGGGCGGGTGCGCGCCTCGATGCGCGGCAAGTACGATCAGGTCAACGAGTTCCTCAAGGCTGTGGGTGAGATCGTCGAGCCGTCGGATCGGGCGTTCACGGTCGTCGACTGCGGGTGCGGCAAGGCGTATCTCACGCTGAGCCTCTACTTCTATCTCGTCGAGGTGCTGAAGTTCCCCGACGTGAAGGTGATCGGCATCGACCGCCGCACGGACGTCATCACCGCCGCGCGGCAGATGGCCGAGCGCCTGGACGTCGCCGAGCGCGTCACGTTCGTCGAGAGCGATCTCGAATCGGCGACGATCGGCCGCGCGGACATGGTGGTGAGCCTGCATGCCTGCGACACGGCGACCGACGAGGCGCTCGCGCGCGGTGTCGAGTGGAAGGCTCGCTACATCCTCTCGGCGCCCTGCTGCCAGCACGAGCTCCAGAAGGCGCTTTCAGGGAAGACCTCGGGTCGGCAGCCGTCGTTGGCGGTCGACGGTGATCGGCGGCAATCGACGACGAGCGACAGTCGGGAGGATTTCGCGGGACTCCTCCGGCAGTCGATCCTGCGCGAGCGCCTTTGCGACATCCTCACCGACGCCTTCCGCGCGATGATCCTGCGCATCCTCGGCTACAAGACGCAGGTCGTCGAGTTCGTCTCGCCCGAGGCGACGGCGCGGAACATCCTGCTTCGCTGCGAGCAGGGCGTGAAGCCGGGCCAGGTGGGGCCGGTGGGCGAGTACCTTGGGCTGCGTGACTACTGGCGCGTGACGCCGTGGCTCGAGACGCGCCTCGCGCGGTTGCTCGGTCCGCACCTCGCCCGCCTGACGGGCGACACTGCCACGGCACCTGCGCGCGGAGGGGGAGAGGTCGCCGAATGAAGGTGCTCGTCCTCGGCAAGGGCAGGAGCGGCTCGGCGGCGGCCGAGCTGCTGCGCGCGCAAGGGCACGACGTCGATTTCGCCGAGGGCTACGGACTCGTCGTGACGAGCCCCGGCGTGCCCGTTAAGAGCGAGCTGCAGCTCGGCTGCGAGGAACTGAAGCGGCGCGGCTGGCGTCTTCTCGCGGTGACGGGCTCGAAGGGCAAGAGTTCGGTCGTGAAGATTGTCGCGGATGCAATCGGCGGCGTGCCGTGCGGCAACTACGGGCGGCCCGTCTGCGATCTCATCGGCGAGACGCCGGGCTGGGCCGTCGTTGAGGTCTCGTCGTTCCAGCTCGAGACGACGGCGCTCGCGTCGGACACCTTTGACGCGGCGGCGATCCTGAATCTGAAGACCGACCATCTTGATCGTCATGGATCGGTTGAGGTCTATCATGCGCTCAAGCGGCGAATCCTCGGCTTCGCCGCACGATCCCTCGGGGGTGTGGACGATGTCACGGACGCGGCGGCGAACGCGCGGCTCCTCGCGGGCTCCTACTTCGACAACGACATCCTGCGTCCGAACGGCATCCTCGCCGCGGAGCTGATGCGAGTCGCCGGTCTCGGCGACGTGTCGATCGCGCGCGCGTTCCGCGACTTCGTGCCGCTGCCGCACCGGATGGAGCCCGTGGCGGAGATCGACGGGGTTCGCTACGTCGACGACTCGAAGGCGACCTCGATTGATGCGCTCGTCGCGGGCGTCACGATGGCTGCGGGCGACGGCGACACGCAGCCTTCGGTACGTCTTGTCGCGGGCGGTCTGCCGAAGGGGGATGATCCGAAAAATGCGCTCTCCACCTTGACAGAGAGGGTCAAAAAAGTGTATCTTATAGGCCAGAGTGCGGAAGCTCTCGACGCGGCCTGGCGGGACGCTGTGGATTGCGAGATCTGCGGCACGCTCGAGCGGGCGGTTGAGAGGGCGGCGTGCGAGGCGGTGAGGGGTGAGACGGTGTTGCTGTCGCCCGGAGCCGCGAGCTTCGACCAGTTTAAAAGCTACGGGGAACGCGGGGAGGTCTTCGCGCGACTCGTAAAAAGAGAAAGAGAAGAAAACAGATGAACAAGATCGGTATGGTACTCGGCGTTGCGGCGATCGCGACTCTTGCCGGCTGCAAGGACCCTGACTACAATTACGGCAATAAGCCGACCTCACAGAACGAGGTGAAGAACGCGGGGCCGGCGACGGAGCTCACCCCACCGCCTGCCCCGAAGTGCATGTGCGCGCCGGGCACGAAGCACACGGCCCCCTGCACCTGCGGTGCTCCCGATTGCCGGTGTGTCGTCGAGGCGAAGCCCGTCATCACGGCAGATCTCTCCAAGCCCGCCGCAACAGCCGGCGGCAGCTCGGCGAAGCCTGCGGCCACCGCCGTCGATCAGGAGTACACGATCTACGTCGTCCAGAGCGGCGACTACCTCTCGAAAATCTCGAAGCGCTTCAATGTCACGATCGCCTCCATCAAGCGGCTCAACCCATCGATCAAGGGTGATGTCATCCGCGTCGGCCAGAAGCTGAAGCTGCCGGGCAAGGTGGACGTGCCGGCCGCGGCGACTCCGGCGGCTGCGGCTTCGACGCATGTCGCGTCGAAGAAGACCTACACGTCCTACACAGGGGCGACGAAGGAGTATGTCGTCAAGAGCGGTGACACGCTCGGTGTGATTGCCTACGGCAACGGCATCAACATCCGACAGCTGAAGGAGCTCAACGGGCTTACGAAGGACACGCTTCGCGTCGGCCAGAAGCTGAAGATTCCCGCGGAGAAGGTCGTGAAGACCGCGAAGGCGACGAAGGCGCCGGCCGCGAAGAAGGCGACCGCGGCAAAGACGGCGTCGGCGTCGGCGTCGGCGTCGGCCGCTACCGAGGCTGTCGCGACGGCAGCTGCCGCGCCGGCCGCTCCTGCGGAGGCCCCGGCGGCGACCGACGCCGCCCCGGCCGCAGCCGCCGAGGCCGCAGAGGCCGCTCCGGCGGAAGCCGCAGCGTCTGCGGCACCTGCTGCTGCCGCGCCGGCCGTGCCGGCCGCGCCGGCAACCTCCACGTACGTCGTGCAGGAGGGCGATGACATGACCGGTGTCTCGATTCGCTGGGGCGTCTCCGCTGCGGAGATCCGCGAGCTCAACAACCTGGGTGAGAACGATCAGCTCGTCCCGGGTCAGATCATCAAGTTGCCGGCTGAAGCGCAGCAGTGACGGAAGTGCGCAAGTCGGCGCTCTTCTGGTTCGGCCTGATCGTCACGGCTCTTGTGGCGGTTGGGCTTGTCGTTCTGTCCAGCGCGAGCGAGGCCAATGCCGTTCGTCTGCACGACGACCCCTATTTCTTCATCAAGCGGCAGTTCACCTACCTGGCGATTGGCATCGCCGTTGCGACGGCGACGGCGCTCTTCGACTATCGGCGCTGGCGTGACAGCGAGTTTCTTACATGGGGGCTCTTCGCGGTTGTGCTGGCGATGCTCGTCGCGGTCTTCGGGTTCAAGGCCGTGAACGGCTCCCACCGCTGGATTGTGCTCGGCCCGATTCGCGTCCAGCCGAGCGAGCTGGCGAAGATGACGACGGTGATCCTGCTCGCGATGTGGCTGGACAAGGCTGGCTGGCGCGTGGAGCTCTTTCGCCGCGGCGCCCTGCTCCCGGCGATTCTTGTCGGCATCATCGCCATGCCGGTTCTCCTAGAACCGGACTTCGGCTCCGTGATGGTGATCGGGGCGGTCGGCTTCCTGATGATGTTCGTCTCGGGCACGCGGCTTCTGCACATGCTGCCGTTTGTTCTCTGCGGTGCCGGCGTGCTAGCCTTCAAGGTGCTCACGAACGCCAACCGCGTCGCGCGACTCTTCGACGAGAGCAAGCAGTACCAGGTGAACATGGCGCTCGCGGCGATCGGCAACAGCAACGTCTGGGGCGTCGGTCTCGGCGAGTCGATGCAGAAGCACCTCTACCTTCCGGAGGCCCATACCGACTTCGTCTTCGCGGTCGGCGCGGAGGAGCTCGGCATCGTGTTCTCCATCGGTGTCGTGCTGCTCTTCGTAGCGTTCTTCGCCCTCTCGGTCTACATTGCGCGTCACGCAATCGACCGCTTCGGGCGATTTCTGGTGATCGGGATGGCGTTCATCATCTTCTTCCAGGCGATGTTCAACATCGGCGTCGTCTGCAAGGCCCTGCCGACGAAGGGAATGGCCCTGCCGTTCTTCAGCTACGGGGGCACCAACCTGCTTAGCGCGTTCTTCGCCGTCGGGACGATTCTCTCCGTCGGCATCCGCTCCTACTGGGATGGCAAGCACGCGACGATGCGCAAGGTGTTCGTGAGGTAGCGGGATGACGGGTCGGACGCAGGAGACGCCCTATTCTGTCTCATCGCTCACGGCAGAGCTGAAGGGCACGCTGGAGTCGGGCTTCTCGCGGATCTACGTCGAGGCGGAGATCAGCGGCTGGCGGCGCTATCCCTCGGGTCATGCCTACTTCACGCTCAAGGACGCTGACGCGCAGATCGCGGCCGTGATGTTCGCCGGCCAGCTCGCGCGCTGCAAGGCGCGTGAGTCGCTCAAGGACGGCGCGAAGGTTCTCGTCTACGGCACCGTCTCGGTCTATGCGCCGCGCGGCAACTACCAGCTCATCGTGAACGCCGCTCGACCTGTGGGTGCCGGCGACCTGATGCAGCGCTACCTGGAGCTGAAGAAGCGCCTGGAGGACGAGGGTCTCTTCGGTGCGTCGCGCAAGCGGTCGCTCCCGTTCCTGCCGCGGCGCATCGGCATCGTGACGAGTCCGTCGGGTGCGGTCATCCACGACATGTGCCGCGTGCTGACACGGCGCTTCCCGGCGCTGGAGATCCGACTCTTTCCGTCCCTCGTGCAGGGCGCGGAGGCGCCGCGTTCGCTCATTGCCGGCATCGAGTACTTCAACGCATCCGGAGACTGGACGCCAGACCTGATCATCGTCGCGCGCGGTGGCGGCAGCTTCGAGGACCTCTACTGCTTCAACGACGAGACTCTGGTGCGGACGCTCGCCGCCTCGCGCATCCCGACGATCAGCGCCATCGGACACGAGAGCGACTACACGCTCTGCGACTTCGCGGCCGATGTCCGTGCGGGCACGCCGTCGATCGCGGCGGAACTCGCGGTGCCGGTGAAGGGGGAACTGGAGAATCGGCTTCAGACTCTCGCCATGCGGCTCGCTGGCGGACTCAGGGGGCGCGGCGAATTCTTCGCACAGCGCGTCGACCAGCTCGCCGGCTCGTTGGCGTCGGCGCTGACAATTGCCCATGCGCATGCGGTGCGTCGCGTCTCGGCCATGCTGCCTCGACTCGGCCCTGCACTGGAGATGCGCCTCCAGCGTGAGGCGGCTCGACTGGAGAAGCTGTTGCCTCGGCTCGGCCCTGCACTGGAGCTGCGTCTCCAGCGCGAGTCGGCTCGGCTGGCCACGGTCTCGGCGAAGCTTGAGGCCTATTCGCCCTATGGCGTCCTCGAGCGCGGCTACTCGCTCACGACGGCCGCTGACGGCTCGATTGTGCGTGATGCGAGTGCGCTCGCGGCAGGCGACGTCATCACGACGCGACTCGCCCGCGGCACCGTGACCTCACGGGTCGAACGTTGACCGGGCCCGCCCCGAAGATCGCGGACTGATTTCTCTGAGATGGAACCGATTGCCGGATTTAGTTTAAAAGCAAAACAAATAAAGAGGAGGATTGGTCAGATGGAGCAGAACAGAAGGGATTTCCTGTCCGGAGCGGCCTGGATGGGCGTCACGGCGATGGCGGCCGGCTGCATGAGCGCCGGCAAGAAGCTATGCAACGCCGTTGGCGCGCCGATGCACGGCTTCAGGGTTGCGCCGATGAAGCAGGTGCGAGTCGGCGTCATCGGCGTCGGCGCACGGGGGCTGCCGGCCGTCCACCGCATCTCCCAGATCCCCGGCTGCACGGTCACCGCCATTTCAGACATCAACCCCGATCGTCTGGACAAGGCGCAATCCGTTCTCAAGAAACTCGGACGCCCCGCGGCGAAGGAGTGGAGCCGCAACGGCGATACCGAGGCGTGGAAGGGCCTGTGCGACAGCGATGTCTGCGACGTCGTCTACTCCGTGACCCCGCGCCCGCTCCACTGCCCGATCAACGTCTACGCGATGGATCACGGCAAGCACGTCCTTCAGGAGGTGCCGGGCGCGTTCTCGCTCGACGAGTGCTGGGCGACCGTCGAGGCCGCCGAGCGCAACCGGCGACATTGCATGATGCTCGAGAACTGCACATATGGCGAGGCCGAGATGCTCGCCTTCAATCTCATCCACAAGGGCAAGCTCGGGGAGATCGTGCAGGCGGAGGTCGGCTACAGCCATGACCAGCGAAACCTGCAGTTCAATCCCAGCTCCCGCATTGCCGGCGTCGTCGACTTCTGGCGTCTCAAGCGCCACATGACCCGGCACGGCAACTACTATCCGACGCACGGACTCGTGCCGGCCGGTCGATGCCTTGACATCAACCGCGGCGATCGATTCGAATACCTGGTGTCCGTCGAGACGAAGTCGGCGTCATTCGAGCAGTTCGGGCGCGACAACTTCCCGCCGTCGGACTGGCGGCACTCGGCGAAGATGGTGAAGGGCGACGTCAACATGTCCTTTCTCCGCACCGTCAACGGAAAGGTCCTCACGCTGAAGCACAACGTCTGCACGCCGGCCCCCTATGACCGCGGCAACCTCTACCTCGGCACCCGCGGGATCTTCCGCGGCATCAACTTCCATGACGATCCGGCGAAGGACTTCACGGATGGCAGTCCCTGCCGGTTCGGCTGGGAGGAGAAGACCGGCGACAACGGCGCGCACCTCTATTTCGATCTGGCCCGGACGAAAGCGGTTCGCGAGCAGTACAGGCATCCGTTCTGGAAGGTCGCCGGAGAGATCTCGAAGAAGGTCGGCGGACACGGCGGCATGGACTTCATCATGGACCTCCGCTGGGCCTATTGCCTGCAGAACGGATTGCCCCTCGACACGGACGTCTACGATCTCGCTACCTACTCCTCCATCGTCGAGCTCTCGGAGCGCTCCGTCCTCGCGCGTTCGGCGCCAATCGACTTCCCCGACTACACCCGCGGCGGATGGAAGACCGCCCATCCCTTCACCGTCGATGAGATCGACATGGGCAAGTTCGACTTCGGCACCGGTGTCGTCTCCGGCTCTATTTCCAGTTGATGTAGCCGCTGACGGGGCTCAAGTAGGCCGTGTTGTCGCTGACGGGCTTGTAGCGGGTGCCGTCGTACCAGTCGCTGAAGCCGTTCTGCGTCTTGTAGTACTCACCCGTCTCGGTGTCGAGAACGCGCTCGTAGCCCAGGGTGGCGTCGCTGCGCTTCTGCGAGAGGACGTCTTCGGAGATGTTGCGGCGCCTGTAGGAGTCCATGATCATGTCGCTTACCGCGTTCGCCTGCTGCATGATGTACCGGGAGGTTCCCATGACCTGCGCCCAGGCGCGCTGGCGCTGCTCCATGAAGGAAGAGGTGAACCGGATCGAGGCGAGGCAGCGGTCCAGGACTGGCTGCCAGTCGAGGAACTCCTCCTTCGGAGCCGTTTCGGAAAGAATCGTGAACTCGACCAGCGGAAACACGTCCACCGTGCCGGCGTTCGGACGGAACATGTTGTTCGCCACATTATATTTCATGTCCGACAGGACGGCATGGAACACCCCCCGCATTCGGACGCCCGTCCGCGTCGATGTGCAGTCGGCTACCACCGTCTCTCCGCCTGCGGCGCTTTTCCCGAGGCTCGCGCTTACTGCGAAGTCGCGGAAGCCGTAATGCGGACCCATTGCGGAGAAGAACCCGGCGGTGGAGCGCGGGCTGACCACTGGCATTTTTGCGAATAAGTTGGACTTGCCGTAGTTTCTGATGTACCAGTCGCGCGCCGCCACCGACTTCAGGCCCATTGACGTGTTCAGGTTGTAGTACAGTTCGCGATCGGGCTTCCTCGGGTCGTACACCGTGATGGCGTAGCTGATGAGGTCGATCTGGCCGTCGGGCTTGAGCCCGGTCTTCACCCGCCAGCCCTGCGGAATCGTCGCGGTGAAGTAGCCGCTCGGGTCTTGGTACTTCACGTACCTGACGCTGGCGACTTCCGAGCGCGCGACCTTCAGATTTCCGGAAGTCGGACGCGTCCTCGAAGAGACCGCCCTCGGCCGCGTTGTCGCCACCTTCGGCGACGAAGCGGGCATGGAATCTGTCAGACGCAGGTTTGCGACTGCGGCCTCGAGCACCGACATGGCGCTGTTGCCGTAGGCACTGCCGTCGAGGTACTTGGCGTTGAAGGCGATGATGTCGGACCCTACCTTCATGCCGACGCGCAGGCTCTTCACCACAACATCTTGGTTGGGTAGCTTGTAGGTGAACAGGATGCCGTAGAGGGTCCTGCCTCCGAAATGGTATTCCTTGGTCTCGCCAATCTCAAGCTGATGCTTGGTGTTAGACCGTTGCATCTGCCTGACGATTGGCCCTTCCATGAAGGCCTTCGCATCTTCAGAGCGGTTGGCGAACCTGTAGATCAGCACGTAGGGGATTGTCCTGCCGCGGCCGATGTAGATGTAGAGGCCGTTCTTGCCGTCCCAGACCGTCTCATAGCAGTCCAGGCATTTGGTGACAAACCCCTGCTGGGGACAGGCCACTTCCTTGTAGCCGTTGGCGACCTTCTGGTCATTTCCGTTTTGGACGATGATCTTGCCTTCGCAGACACCGACCAGCACAATCACCACCAGCCCGACTAGTGCGGCTTTTTGGGCTGTCCGCAGGAGAATATCAAACATGATTGTCAGTCCTTTTTTGTTGCCATCAATTATGTGCGCTCATTCTATCACATTGTGGATTGTGGCGTCAAGTCCGGTCATGGTTGCGCAAACGTACCGGCGCGGACGTCCGATGACGGATCGTTCGGATTGCGTGCGACGTTCGAGTTCGCGGCGCCCGTGATGAGTGGTGCCGACAGGACGGCATCAAGCGCCGCAGGCGTTAGTCGGTGCGCCGGCTCGAATGCATCCGACGACGCATAGTCGATGAGTCTGGCCCGAAGCCAGTTCGCCGCCGGATCGTTCTCCCGGAACCTGAACGAGCAGACGAGCAGGCGTCCCTCTCCCACGCGGTATTCGAAGAGAGCGGCCTGACGGATCACGCACTTGACGGACGAGGCGATGTCGATGATCGGGTCGAACGGTACGTCCGCCTCAAGCTGCACGGCGCGACCGCCTTCCATCAGCTGCCGGAACTGCCAGCCGCAATAGCCTTCGTGCGGCATCCCCTCCAGCGCCGGATGTCCCACGCGAATGAGCGTCGCGTAGTTCCCCGTACACCGACCTGCCAGTCCGATGCGATAGGTGGTCGCCAGGCTTCTGAACGGCCCCGCTCCCAGCAGGAGCACGCGCTCGCCGCGGGCCATCGCCGTGGTGAGATCCTCCTTCGAGATGTCGGTGACGACCCGCACGTTCCCGGGCTGTGGCGCGGACGGAACGCGTGGGAACGCATAAATCTCCCACACGTTCGTCGCACTGACGCCTCCGCCGGCGAACGTCGCCTCCAGCAGGTATTTCCGCGGTGCTGTCATCGTCGGAATGGCGATTTCGAACTTGCCCAAAGCGCTCTTGCGCCCGTTCATGACATCACCCGCCGCGCGATTCGCCGCCCATGCCGTCGCTCCGCTTGCCGCGTCAGACAGCCGGACGGTGACCTTCGCCGATGGCGCGTCCGCTTTGTAGTTCGAGATTGCGAGTGCGACCTTCCTCGTTTCGCCCGCGACTACGTTGAAGTCACCGCCGAGGTCGCAGAGCAGAACGGCGGACGAGTTGTAGCGGAGGACATTCTCGGCCGTCTCGCCCGGCTTGAGGCGATAGAACTCGTCCATCATCCCCACCGAGTAGCCGAAGGTGTGCCAATGGGTGTTGATGTCACCGAGAAAGTCGTAGCCGACCACGCGATCCGCCGCACGCACCTTCTCGAAGGTGAACTTGCGGATGCGGCGCATCCATTCGCACGAGGTGCGGAAGTAATCGTCGGCGCGGTCGAGGAGCCCCTTGCTCTCGAGCTGGCGGCGGATGCCCTGGAAGATGCCGACCTTGAGAATCGGCGAGTCCGGCGGATACAGCTTCTCCAGGCCGAGGTTGACGTAGCTCGAGTCGATGCAGATCTCGTGAGAGGTGCGTGGCTTGCCGCAGTAGGCGTCGCCCCAGGCGTCGAGCGTGTCGGAACCTTCGCTGTTGAGCGACGAGTAACTCGTGAGCCCGAGCTGGAAGGACGTGAAGAGGTCGCTGTATGCCGCGACACGCCGCATTCGCTCCGCATTGTGGTGGAACGGCCTTTTCACGGTCGGGTCCTTGCCGCGCACGAGGGCGTACTCGATACCGCGCATCGCGCTCATCGGGGAGAAGAGCGAGTCCGACATCGAGTGGACAATCCGTGCGACGTCCTCGAGATAGACCTCGGCGAGACGGTCGATTCGCGTCTCGTTGCCCGTGCAGTAGATGACGACGGACGGGTGGCGGCGCGCGAAGGCGATGATCGCGGCGAATTCCGGTTCGGTCACGAAGTTCGGCGATTCAATATGCACGAGCATGCCGAGCTCGTCCGTCGCCTCAAGGTATTCGACGGGAGGGACGAACGTGTGGAAGCGCACGAAGTTGAAGCCGAGTTCCTTGCGTTTCGAGGTGACCATGCGGTAGTAGTCGAGATCGCGTGGCACGTGAACGGTCTTCGCGAAGTAGCAGTGCTCGGTGACGCCGCGAAGGTAGACGGGGCGTCCGTTCAGGCGAAGCTTCTCGCCGTCGGCTGTCAGCCGTCGGATGCCGAACATCTGTGAGCAGGTGCCGTCGGCGGTCTGGAGGCGAAGCTCATAGCGCTTCGGATTCTCCGGCGACCAGAAGTCGAATCCCTCAGTCGGCAGCGTGAAGTCACCGGAAGTCTTTCCCTGCGCGAGGATGCGTGAGCCGTCGGCGATCTCGTAGGCGAATTCCGCCTTGCCCGAGACGTGCACGGTGAATGACTTGAGGTCTGGCGCAGTTGTGACGTAGATGTCGGCGAGATCGCACTTCGGGAAGCGCAGCTCGAGGTGCCCGTCGACCCCGCCCGTCGAGCGGAAGACCGAGCGCGTGGTAAGCCCGCTCACGTAGTCGCAGTAGCCGAGGTTGCGGTTGTTCGAGACGGCGAGCACGATCTCATTCGTGCCCACTTGGAAGGTGTCGGAGGGAATGGCGAGTTCGAAGGGCGTTGAGAAGCCTGCGTGAAAGGCGACGAAGCGCCCGTTCACCCAGGCGTGGACCTGGTTCCTCACGCCCTCGAAGCTCAGCACGGCTGGACCCTTGCGATCGAGCGGGACGGTGCGCCGGTAGAGGAAGCAGCCGTGGATCTGGGGCAGGGTGGTGTCATCGGCCCAGCCGCGGATGGGGTAGGACTGCGGGGAGTGCCAGGGGTTGATGCGAAAGGCGTCCGTCATCCCGGCCGTGCGGAAGGCGTTCGTCATGTCCTCCCAGAACCCGGGGATGGCCTTCTCGACCGTGACGCCACGGAAGATCGGTGTATCCACCGTTTCCCAGGCGTAGGGGAGATATGCCATCTCCCAGGCGCCGTCAAGCGGAATCGACTCGTAGATCACGTGCTCGTATGTCTGCGGAAAGCTGGCCATCAGGGCTCCGGCCGCCAAAATCAGGTTCAGCATGTCTCTGTCTCCTTGTGTTTAGTGTCGAAGTATAGCAAATCTCGACCGTGCACGCAAGAAGCGTCGACGCAAGAAGCGTCGACGAAAAAAGGTAAATTTGGGGGTTGTTTTTTCGCGGCGGAATATGATATACTTCCGCCACCCATGAACTGCTCCTCGGGAGTATGGAATTCGGGCTGTTGTTAACTTTATAAACGGGTTGATTGAATGGCACGGTCTGTATCCGCGAGAGCGGAAGATAAGGTGTCGGCGCGCCAGAAGCGCGTGCCGTTGGCGGAGGCCCTTGATGCGCAGCGCATCAATCGCCTCGCGCACTTCGACGTCCCCGCCCACAAGGGCGGGCGCGGAAACCCCGAGCTCACCGAGTACCTCGGTGAGCGGGCGATGGCGATGGACGTCAACTCCATGAAGCCGCTCGACAACCTCGGGCATCCGGTGTCCGTCATCCGCCAGGCGCACGAGCTGACGGCGGAGGCATTCGGATCCGACGACGCTTTCTTCATGGTCAACGGCACCACGTCGGCGGTGCAGGCGATGATCATGTCCACCGTCAAGAGCGGCGACGAGATCATCCTGCCGCGCAATGTCCACCGCAGCGCCATCAACGCGCTTGTCGTCTCCGGCGCCGTGCCGGTCTACATCAACCCCGGCATCGACCGCAAGCTCGGCATCCCGCTCGGCATGAGCGTCGCCGATGTTCGAAAGGCCGTCGCCGAGCATCCGTCCGCCAAGGCGATCCTGGTCAACAACCCAACCTACTACGGGATCTGCTCCAACATCGAGGAGATCGTCAGGATTGCGCACGAGGCGGGGATGCTGGTGCTGGCGGATGAGGCGCATGGCACCCACTTCTACTTCCATGAGGAGCTGCCTGTGTCCGCGATGGCCGCCGGGTGTGACATGTCCGCGGCGTCGATCCACAAGACGGGCGGCTCGCTCACGCAGAGCTCCGTCCTGCTCACGCGGCGTCCGGTCAACCCGGACTACGTCCGCCAGGTCATCACCCTCACCCAGTCCACCTCCGCCTCGTACCTGCTGCTGTCGTCGCTGGACATCGCGCGTCGCAACCTGTTCTTCCGCGGACGGCAGATGTACCAGAAGACGATGGACTTCGCGGACTACGCGCGCGGGGAGATCAACGAGCTCGGCGGATACCACGCGTTCGGCCCCGAGCTCGTCAACGGCGACACCGTGTTCGCCTTCGACCGCACCAAGCTCTCCGTCCACACGCGCGACATCGGGCTCGCCGGCATCGAGGTCTACGACTATCTGCGCGATGACTACGGCATCCAGATCGAATTCGGCGACATTGGCAATCTGCTCGCGATCATCTCCTGCGGTGACCGCATGATGGACGTCGAGCGGCTCATCTCCGCACTCGAGGAAATCAAGCGTCTGCGCGAGAAGAGCCCCATCGGTCTCTTCGACCATGAATACATCGACCCTGTCATTGCCATGCCCCCGCAGGAGGCGTTCTTCGCGAAGAAGCGCCGCGTCGCGATGAAGGATTCCACCGGGCTCATCGCCGGCGAGTTCGTGATGAGCTATCCGCCTGGCATCCCGATCGTAGCCCCCGGCGAGCGCATCACCCCCGACACCCTGGAGCACATCCTCTTCGCCAAGGAGAAGGGCTGCTTCATGACGGGGACTGAGGACATGAGCCTCGACTACATCAACGTTCTCGCCTGACCTTCCAACCTTTTCATCGTCAATTCTCATGCAACCCGAACTCTGGTATACCGACGAGCACACCGACACCGTCCGGTTCTCGATGAAGACCACGGAACAGATCGCGGCGAAGAAAAGCGCCGTGCAGCAGATCGACATTCTCGACACCATCGCGTATGGGCGCGTGCTCATCCTGGATGGCGAGCTGATGATCACCGAAAAGGACGAGTTCATCTACCACGAGATGCTGTCGCACGTGGCGATGGCGGTTCATCCGCATGTGAAGAACGTCCTCGTCATCGGCGGCGGCGACGGAGGGACGGTGCGCGAACTCGTCAAGTACCGTTCAATCGAATCCATTGATCTGGTAGAGGTGGACAAGGACGTCGTCGTTCTTGCCCGTAAGTTCCTGCCGTTCGTCTCGTCCAAGCTCAAGGACCGCCGCGTCAGCGTGTGGTTCGAGGAAGGGCTCCGCTATGTGCGCGGAAAGAAGAGCGAGTACGACCTCATCATCGTGGACTCGCCCGACCCGTACGGTCCCGCCGAGGGACTCTTCACCCGTGAGTTCTACGGCACCTGCTACAAGGCGCTCCGGGACGACGGCATCCTCATCAACCAGCACGAGAGTCCGTTCTACGCCGCCCACCAGCGATCCGTCCGGGACGCCCACCGACACATCGTGGTGGAGTTCCCGGTCTCCACCGTCTACCAGGCGCACATTCCGAGCTACCCGTCCGGGCACTGGCTCTTCGGCTTCGCCTCCAAGAAGTACCATCCCATCGGCAATCTCGACGAGGCGAGATGGAACAAGCTGCGCATCCCCACCCGTTACTACAACACGGCCCTGCACCGCGGCGCCTTCGCGCTGCCGACATATGTGCAGGAGATCCTGAAAGAAGAAGAGGTGTTGAGAAGTTGAGATATGGAACAGGCCAACAGGAATGTATTCATCGGCGCGACGGACGATTATGAGGCGGCGAAGGTCGTGCTGTTCGGAGCGGGGGCGGACGCCACCACGTCGTATCGTCCGGGCACGCGGTTCGGACCTGCCGCGGTGAGGGCGGAGAGCTATGGAATCGAGACGTACTCGCCGTATCAGGACCGCGATCTTGAGGACTTCCCTTTCTACGATTCCGGCGATCTGGAGTTCCCGTTCGGATCTCCGGTCCGCCAGCTCGAGGCCATTGAGGCGCGGGCGGGGGAGATACTGGACGACGGGAAGATACCGTTCATGCTCGGCGGCGAACACCTGGTAACGCTTGGAGCGGTGCGCGCCGCGTTCAAACGCTTCCCCGACCTGCGCATCATCCACTTCGACGCCCACGCCGATCTGCGCGAAGAGTATCTCGGCGAGACGCTCTCCCACGCCACCGTCATGCGCCGTTGTTACGATCTCCTCGGCGACGGTCGCATCTTTCAGTTCGGAATCCGCTCCGGCACCCGCGACGAATTCGCCTTCATGAAGGCGGGGCATGTGATCACAGAACCATTCACATGCAGGAATGTTGAGAAGTTGAATTGTTGCGGTGTTGGGAAAGAAGCCGAGTTGTTGGGTGGCTGCGATGTTGAGTCTCAACCTCTCAACTCCTTAACACCCATCTACCTGACCATCGACCTGGACGTCCTCGACCCCGCCGACTTCCCGGGCACGGGCACGCAGGAGGCGGGCGGATTGCACTACGACGAACTCCGCTGCGCGGTGACGGATATCATCACGCGTTTCCATGTGGTGGCGCTCGACAACGTGGAGCTCAATCCTTCGCTCGATCTCTCCGGCCGTTCCACGGCTCTCGCCTGCAAGTTCCTTCGCGAGTGCCTCCTCGCCATGTCCGGTTCGTGACGGCCGACAACTATGATTCTAAAGCCAGAATGGGGTGAGCCGCTATAATAGGCAGCATGAAAAGGAAGACTACTGTTTTTGCGATGGCGCTTTTTGCGCTGGTGATGAGTATTGGCGCGGTGACCTATCATCGGAGCTTTCGCAACGGCTATCCGACGGAAGCGCGCGGACGCGAGGACACGTCAGCGAGGCTGTCGGGACGGGGACTGGTGCGGAGAACACCGCCGAAAACGAGGACAAACACCGTTGTTCGCGGCATACGGAAGATCACGGCGGCGATCCCGGATCCGTGCTTCTTCGCCGACTTCCAGAATCGCAGCTGGGTCGAGGGGCGCGGAACGGTCAAGAAGGTGCTGCCAGACGACACCTATCCGCCATGCCATCAGCGTCTCCTTGTGGCGGACCCGACAGGGCGCACGATCCTCATCGCCAACAACATCGACAAGTGGGAGCGTCTCAAGGACGTGGAACAGGGTGACGAGGTGCTCTTCAGGGGCGAGTTCATTGACAACGAGCGGGGCGGGGTGGTACATTGGACGCATCCCGATCCGGCCGGCCGCAAACCCGGCGGTGGCGGCTGGCTTGTGAAGGTCAAGCGCATGCCCGCCGCGCGGGAATGAGGCCTTTGTGGAAAAATACCGTTGTTTCCGTTTGAGCGATGCCGCGAGAATTTGATATAATACACGCACCTTTGAACTGCTCCGGGTGGAGTACGGAATTCAGGCCGTTGTGAACCGCAAAAGAAAGGATTCCTGCCCATGAGCAGAGTTCTACTTATCGGTGCCGGCGGAGTCGCCGGCGTCGCCGCCGCCAAGATGTGCCAGGACCCGGAGACGTTCGGGCACCTGCTGATCGCCTCGCGCACCGAATCGAAGTGCAAGACCATCCGCAAGGACATCATGTCCCGCCCGTGGTACGCCAAGACCTCAACCTCTCAACATCGCAACATCTCAACTCGCATCTCGACCGCCCAGATCGACGCGATGGACACGCCCCGGCTCGTGGCGCTCATCCGCAAGTTCAAGCCAGATCTCGTGATGAACATCGCGCTCCCTTACCAGGACCTCGCGATCATGGACGCCTGTCTCGAGTCTGGCGTGAGCTACCTCGACACCGCCAACTACGAGCCGCCAGAGGAGGCGCACTTCGAGTACTCCTGGCAGTGGGCGTACCGCAATAGGTTCGAGAAGGCCGGACTCACCGCGATTCTCGGATGTGGCTTCGATCCCGGCGTCACCCAGGTGTTCAGCGCCTACGCGCAGAAGCACTACTTCGACACCATCGAGACGCTGGACATCCTCGACTGCAACGGCGGCGACCACGGCTATCCCTTCGCCACCAACTTCAACCCCGAGATCAACCTCCGCGAAGTCGCCGCG
>CACYCW010000150.1 GCA_902773015.1 uncultured bacterium | reverse complement strand
TAATACTGTGATTACTCATTAATTCAAGATGACGAAAGGACGATTGTCAGTATGGACAAGAACGAGATAACGATCACCGTAGGATCGTCGGAGGGGGGCACCACCATCATTGCGGACAGCAGCGTCGAAACCGTTGCCAATGAGGGGGAAACTATCGCGAAATACGGCGTTGGCCGCAGGTGTCGCGGCAAGGTGGTCAACTTCAAACCCTACGGCTTCTTTGTCGAGACCGAGAACGGCGGATTCGGTCTTGTGCATGGGCGCAACATCAAGGGTTGGGACTGGAGTCAGCGGTTTGACCGGGTTTTCCGCCATGGCTCCGAGGTCGAGCTCACGGTCATCGACATCGAGGAGGAGACGAACCGCATGTCCTTCGCCTGCGAAATGCCAGAGGAGCTCGTCGCGGCCGCGAACGACGTGCCGGAGCAGGAGGGGCGCGGTGAGGCGCCCGCGCAGGTGTCGCGTGCGGAAATCGCCCGCAAGTGGGCCGATGAGAATCCCGAGAAGTCGCAGGCGGCCTACGAATGGCTCCGGAGAGAGCTCGACGAGGGGCCGATGTTCGGTCCGCTCACAAACGTGCTCTGCGACCGCTTCGACGTGCCGGTGCCGGCCTCGCGGTGGATTTTGCTCTTTCCTGACTTCATCTGCTATTCCGGACGGGGGGACAATCCGAGCGACCTGCCGGCGGTGGCGCTCTCCGATCGCGCCGGAGATGTCGGCTACTGGAAGCGCATCAAGGTCAAGTCCGCTGAGTTCTCCGAGGTGCGCCAGCGCGACGAGGACGACACGCATCGGTACGGGGTTTTCGCGAAACGGCTGCTCGAGAAGGGGGCCTTCCCGGGCTCGCGGTGGATCGCCGATCTGATGAGCATGGCGAGGGGACTGATTCGCGGGCGGGGCGTCTACGGCGTGACGGACACGGTGGAGCGATTGGCGATACCGTTGCTGGGACAGCTCGGCTGGGATGTCTCAGCCGAGAACGCTGCGCTCGTGCGCGGCGGCGAGGGGACGTTCAGCATCCGCCTTTACGGCGGCACCGCGAGCAGCGGTGAAGTCTCGGTTGCGGTTGTCTGCGCACCGGCGGGAACGGCCTTTGACTCGTTGCGTGGCGTTGAGGACGCCTCGGCGATCGCGCGGCGTGATGTCGTTGAGCAGGTGCTCGGTCTCTACAACCAGCTCGGCGGTCACGCCCCCGCCTCGACGAGGGTCATCTGGACGAACGGCACGGAGTGGGTCGTCTTCACGAGCGACCTCCTCGCCGAGTGCATCGGCGTCCTCGCCGAGCATCGCGGTGTCGCGGTGATGGACGAGCTACGTGATTCCCCTGCCAATTGCCGGCGGCTTCGCCGTGTCGTCTTCCCGATTGAAGGCGGGCTGATGGGGTGGCTAGCCGCATTTATTGACCTTCACGATCTCATTGGTAAGATGAAATGAGCGAATCGGTCCAGTGGTACATCAAGACGGAAGACGGCAAGGTCTACGGTCCCGCCGACGAGGCGAAGCTCGTCGGCTGGGCGGAGGACGGACGCATTGACCCGACCTCCTATGTCTCCGAGGACCGCATCTCCTGGGTGCCCGCCCAGAAGATGGAGGTGCTTCGGATGAACTGGCTCATCGAGACCGAGCCCGGCAAGGTGTTCGGTCCTTTCAACCGGGCGGTTGCGATTCGCCTTTTCCAGAAAGGGGAGGTGGGCGAGTCCGCGAAGGCCTACCGCCTGCACGAGTACCCGATTGACGAGGATGCGCCGCCCGTGGAGAAGATCGTCGAGAAGGAGGTGCGCGTCGAGGTGCCCGTCGAGAGGATCGTGGAGAAGATCGTCGAGGTGGAACCGCCGGCACGCACTGAGCAAGTCGTCGCCGAGGTGGTCGAACCGGTCGCGGAGATGCCGCCGGTCCGTTCGCCGGGGGCGATCTTCGGCAATCTCGGAAGGCGCAGTCTCGCGGCGCTCGAGTCGGCTGCGCGCAAGGAGCTCTCGGCGGCGGGACGACGAAATGTCAAATGGCTGAAAGGCTAGGGGGAAGGCAATGGGCGGATTCTGCGGAGTGACGGCCGAAGGCGATTGCGTGAGCGATCTTTTCTTCGGCACTGACTATCATTCGCACCTCGGCACGCACCGCGGCGGGCTCGCGACATTGGGCTCGAAGGGCTTTCAGCGTTCCATTCACAACATCCAGAACGCTCCGTTCCGCTCGAAGTTCGAGCACGACATCTCCCGCTTCGAGGGGAGCGTCGGAATCGGCGTCATCAGCGACACCGATCCCCAGCCGCTCGTGATGTGTTCGCACCTCGGCTCGTTCGCGATCGTGACGGTCGGGCTCATCGCGAACATCGAGGCGCTGAAGCACGAGCTCTTCGACGGCAACTACGCGCAGCTGCAGTACTCGACGACGAGCGGCATGGTGGGGCCGACCGAGGTGGTGAGCGCACTCATCGCGACGCAGGCCTCGATCATCGATGGCGTCCGGTACGTCCAGCGGCGCATCGAGGGCAGTTGCTCGCTGCTCATCGTGACGGATGACGGGAGGCTCTATGCCGCGCGCGACCGGTACGGGCGCACGCCGGTCGTCATCGGCCGCAAGGAAGGTGCGACGATCGCGCTCATGGAATCGTGCGCGTTGCCGAACCTCGGTTACACGCATCTCCGCGACCTCGGCCCGGGGGAGATGGTCGAGATGGAGCCGGACGGCGTCACGACGGTGATCGAACCCGGCGAGCAGATGGCGATTTGTGCGTTCATGTGGGTCTACTACGGCTATCCGGCGTCGTCCTACGAGGGGCGCAACGTCGAGATGGCGCGCTATCGCTGCGGCAGCGCACTCGCGAAGCGCGATGAGGGGCTCACGGTCGACGCGGCCTGCGGCATTCCCGACAGCGGCACCTCGCATGCGCTCGGCTATGCGCACGAGAAGGGCATCAAGTACTGCCGGCCGTTCGTCAAGTATACGCCGACTTGGGCGCGCAGCTTCATGCCGTCCGACCAGCGCCAGCGCGAGCACGTGGCGTCGATGAAGCTCATCCCGATACCCGGGCTCATCAGGGACCGTCGGCTCGTCTTCTGCGATGACTCGATCGTTCGCGGCACCCAGCTCGGCAAGCAGGCCGACCGTCTCTACGGCGAGGGCTGCCGCGAGACGCACGTCCGCATCGCCTGCCCGCCGCTGCTCTACCCCTGCCGATTCATCAACTTCTCGCGGTCGAAGAGCGAATACGACCTCATCACCCGCCGCTACATCCGCGGCAAGGAGGGCGAAGGGGCCGATGTCGCGAAGTACGCCGATCCGTCGAGCGAGGCCTATCGCGGCATGGTGGAGTACATTCGCGAGAAGCTGAACCTCACCTCGCTCGCGTTCCAGACGCTGGACGATCTTATCGGGGCGATCGGCCTGCCGGCCGACCGTCTCTGCACGTACTGCTGGACGGGCAGGGACGTCTCGTGCGGCGGTGGCTGCCCGGGATGCCCGTGTCGCCAATCTCCTGGCTGATGCTTCGACGCTTTTGAAGAAGTTTAGCGTCAGGGGATGAAAATGACCGCCAACCGACGGATTTTCCTGAACATCGCTGCGACGTATGCACGGTCGCTGTATACGCTTGCGCTCGGACTTGTCACAGCGCGATGGCTCCTCCTTTCCCTCGGCCAGACGGACTACGGGCTCTTTGGTGTCGTCGGTGGGCTCGTCGCCTTCGTCGTCTTCTTCAACCGCCTCTTTTCGTCCGCCGTGTCGCGGTTCTATGCCGTCGCGATCGGCCAGGCGAAGCGCACGCGCGACCGGACGCAGGGCATTGCGGAATGCCAGCGCTGGTTCACGGCGGCTGTCTCCGTGCATACGGTCCTGCCGCTCGCTCTCGTCGCGGCCGGATATCCGGTCGGCGTCTATGCAATCGACCACTGGTTGGTCATCCCGCCGGACCGGCTCGCCGCCTGCGTCTGGGTCTGGCGCTTTTCGTGCCTCTCCGCGCTGACGGCGATGGTCAACGTGCCGTTCCGCGCCATGTACACGGCCAAGCAGGAGATCGCCGAGCGCACCGTCTACAGCCTTCTGAGTTCGACGCTGAACGCGGTTTTGCTCTACTATATGGTCACACATCCGGGCGACTGGCTGGCGAAGTACGCGCTTTTGCACTGCCTGATCGGGATTCTGCCGCGCGTGTGCATCTGCCTCGGGGCGATTGTGCGCTATCCAGAATGCCGCCTCAGGTCGGACTGCCTCTGGAACTGGCGCGACATCCGGCAGCTGGCGTCGTTCGCGGGTTGGACGGTGGTCGGGACCGCCGGTCACATTCTACGCGTGCGCGGCATGCAGATCCTCGTCAACCTGATGATGGGGCCCGCCCAGAACGCCGCGATGACAGTCGCCACGCGCCTCGCGGGCCGGTCCAACACGTTTTCGGCCTCGCTTGCCGGTGCGTTTTCGCCAGCCATCATGTCGGCCTACGGCGCCGGCAATCGCGCGCGCATGATGGGACTCGTCTTCCGCGTGTGCAAGCTCGCCGGGCTGCTCGTCGCCTGCGCG
>CACYCW010000149.1 GCA_902773015.1 uncultured bacterium | reverse complement strand
TCCACGCCTGGCGGCAGCTTTCCTGGAATCCGGAAGAGGATATCGACGGCCTCTGGCGCGAGTGGGCGCAGCCGATCTACAGCAATGCGACGGAGTCGGTGATCGCCGCCTTGCGCGAGACGGAGGCGATCAGCGTCGCGGCGTTTTCGCCACTTGGCCTCGGCGCGCCGACCGAGAGCGAGTTCGCGCGAACGATCAAGCGCCGCGAGGACCTGCTGCGCTACACGAACCGCCATTACCTGCCGGAAGGCAAGGCCGCACTCGAGCCGACTCTC
Source organism: uncultured bacterium (assembly GCA_902773015.1). Classification (GTDB taxonomy): domain Bacteria; phylum Verrucomicrobiota; class Kiritimatiellia; order RFP12; family UBA1067; genus UBA1067. The sequence goes on along the minus strand of CACYCW010000149.1, from coordinate 16,077 downwards.
GCCAACGTCGTCCGCGTCGGGGCCGAGAAGGACGATGCGCTCCGTCGGCTCGATGGGGCGATCGGACGGCTTGAGGTCGCCACGAACGCCGGCGATCTTGATCCGGAAAAGTCGGCCGAGCTGCTGCTGCGGCTCAGGTGGATGCGCACCCACCTCTTCTGCTCGCGCATCCTGGATCTCGGCCTGTGGCGGCTTCGCTACCTCAAGGAGCTGCCACCTGGACAGCAGGCCGAGGCCAGTATCATCCACGAGGTGCGCGAGGATTTCCGTGAGCTCCGCCGCGAGACGCTGAAGCTCTTCGAACACGATCCAAAGATGCGGATGAGCTTCTACCCAGATGCTCTCGGCGAGCACAAGATATCCCTCGGCAGCCCCATCCCGCTCATGCGCGAGATCATGGCTGAATGCGAAGGGGGACTCGGTCGCCAATGACCGCGCGATCCGGGAGCAACCAGGTCGGAACGGAAAGGAAGAGACAGGATGAAAAGACAGATGGCGATGCTGGGTGCCCTCGCGGTAGTGCTCGCGGCCGGTGCGAAACCTTCGTTTTTCCTGCCGGAGCGAATCTTCGCTGCGCCGGGACTCGAGCTGAACGTCTACTACAAGAACGTCTTCGACTCGGTCGTGCCCCAGAACTTTGCCTACGAGGCCACCTGCAGGAAGGGCTGCGCCGAGCTCGCTCGCTGGTGCTTCACGCCCGAGGCGGCGGACGCCGGCAATAGCTACGAGCTCGTCCTCAGTGCCTGGAACGATGACGGACTCGTCGCGTCCGTGACGAGCATGGTCGTGGTCGCTGCGGCTGCGGCGGATCCGGCGAAGCGCGTCACGCTGGCGCTTCTTGGCGATTCGCTCACGAACTGCGGCTTTCAGGACCAGGCGCTCCGGATGATGCGCGGGCATGGCTACAGCGGCTACACCCCGGTCGGCTCCCGCACGACGGGTTCGAACGGCATCGCGCTGCACGACGGTTACGGCGGCTTTACCTTCGGGGCGTTCCTCACCCGCTACAGGTTTTCCGAGGAGGAGGTCGCGAACATCCAGGACACCGCCGAGCGCGAGCAGCTCAAGGCGCTCGGCATGCCGGTCAAGATCATCCACAAGTACCAGCGTGATCTCCTCAGAAGTCCGCTGGTGAGATTCGAGAAGGGCGAGAAGCGCGTGGATGTCAGGGCCTGGCTAGACAAGGTGAACGGCGGCGTCGCGCCTGACATCGTTGTCATCGAGCTCGGTGTCAACAGCGTCTTCAAATATGCCGGTGACGTCGCGGCGATCCGCGAGCGGATCAGGCGTGATCTCATTCCGGAGGCCAAGGGCTTCATCGACCGGCTTCGCCAGGACATGCCGGATGCGACCTACTTTCTCTGCACCCAGCCGGGCGGCACCAATCAGGATGGTTTCGGCGCGAGCTACGGGGCGCGGGCGAGCGAGCAGCACTTCCGCAAGGTCATCTTTTCGCTCAACCGCGAGTATGACGCGTTCGTGAAGGAGCTCAACGACCCGCGTGTCATCCTGATGCCGCTCGCGCACGCAGTGGACCCCTACGAGGCATTCGTCCAGAGGAAGCTAGCGCCGAGCGCGCATTCGCGGAACAATGTCGTCCGCCAGACCAACGCGCTTCACCTTTCGGAACTGGGCGGGCTTCAGATGGGCGACACGATGGCTGCCGCGCTGATGGTACATTTCGGACAGGCGAAATGACGCGAACGGCGCTTGTGACGGGCGGAACCGTGCGCCTCGGGAAGGTGATCGCCGATCGGCTCCGCGCCGACGGCTGGCGTGTGCTCACGAGTTCGCATCGTGCGGACGCCAGGGCGGATCTCGTCGCCGATCTCGCCGATCCCTTGGGTGCGGCGCGCCTCTACGCCGCCGCGCTTGAGGCCTGCGGGGGGACGCCGCCGGACGCGCTCGTCAGCAACGCGGCGCTTTTCGTCGATGGCGACGCCGCGGCAGTCCGCCAGGTCGATTTCGAGGCGCCGCGCAAGTTGATGACACTGATGGCAGGGCGCGAAACGGGCGTCGGTGCGGTCGTCAACATCCTCGACAGCGCCGCGTTGGGCGAGGCGAACGCGGCGGATTCGCCCTACCTCGCGGCGAAGCGCGACCTGCTAGACGAGACGCGTCGCGCGGCCGCGCTCTTCGCCGCGACGTTACGCGTCAATGGCGTTGCGCCCGGATCTGTCCTCGCCCCGGTCGGTGTGCAGATGAAGGCGGGCGAGCGGCTTCTCGATCGGCACCCCGCGGCATCTGATGTCGCCGCAGCCGTCGCCTACCTGCTCAGCGCCGAAGCGGTAACCGGCGCCATCATTCCCGTTGATTCGGGACAGCACCTCCTGGAGGACTGATGGGACGCACCCTGCTGCATGTCTGCTGCGGGCCTTGCGCCAGCGCCTGCGTGCCGCGCCTCAAGGCGTCCGGGCGCGACATGACGCTGCTCTTCGCCAATTCCAACATTGACACGCGCGAGGAGTTCGACCGCCGTCTCGCCGCGGCAAAGCGCCTGGCGTCCGAGGAGGGCGTGCCGATCAGGACGATTCCCTATGACCACGACGAATGGCTGCGGGAGGTTGCCGCCGGACACGAGCACGATCCGGAGAAGGGCGAACGCTGCGCGCGCTGCTTCCGCTACAATCTCGCGAAGGCGGCGCAATTCGCGCGCGCACACGGTTTTGATGATTTCACGACCTCGCTCACGGTCTCGCCGCACAAGGTGAGCGAGATGGTCTTCGCCGCCGGTGAGGATGTTGTCACCCAGTCGTCGACTGCAGTTGATGGCCAGCGACAGCCGCTGGCGGCAACCGACTGTCATTCACCGCGATTTCTTCGCGAGGATTTCAAGAAGCGCGATGGGTTCAAGCTCTCCGTGCGGCGTGCGGCGGAGCTGGGGCTCTACCGTCAGGCCTATTGCGGGTGCGAGTTCTCCCGGGCGCCTCGTTGGCGCATTCACCATCAGGCGGTCACCGCCTCGACCAACCTCGATGCCCGTGCGGGAATGCCAGGCGATGTCTTCACGGCTGATTTCCAGACGGCTGGTCGCGGACGTCTCGACCACAGCTGGCTCTCGCCACCAGGGACGAATCTCATGATGTCGGCGGTGTTGTCGGTCGAGGGTCTTTCTCCGGAACACGTCTCGACCTTGCCGCTCGTCGTCGGTCTCGCCGTCGCGCGCGCCCTGTCCCCATTTCTTCAGGGTCTGTCACCAGCGATCAAGTGGCCCAATGACGTTTTGGTCGGTGGACGAAAGATTGCCGGAATACTCTGTGAGCGTCAGGGCGAGAATGCCATTGTTGGCATCGGGGTAAATGTCGGCCAGACAGAATTCTCGCCAGAAATTGCAGATAAGGCGACATCTTTGGCGATTTTATCAAAGATCAACGGGGTCTGTCCCCACAAGACCGAAGTGGTCTGTCCAAAGGTGCTGCGGGAGGTGCTGGCCGAGTTGGGTTGTCTCTATGGCATCTGGTTGGGACGCGGCTTTGCGGTTATCTACCCGGACATCTCCGCGATTGACTGGCTGAAAGGGCAACGGCTGGCTGTCCGTCAGACCGACGATGACAGCGATCCCATTGCAGGTGTCTCCGGCGGCGTCCAGCCCGACGGCTCCCTCGATGTCGGGGGTGTCAAGGTCTATGCCGGCGAGGCGCATGTCAGTGCGTGCGCCACGGACCGATGAAGAATTTGATGTCAACAGAAGGGAAAGGCAAGATGAATGGGAGAAAGCTGATCGCAGAGATGCAACTTCGCCATGGGAAATCGGCAGGGATGCTGACATCGATCATTGCCGCGTTCGCCGTTGCCTCGTTCGCCTCGCCCAGTCCCTACGGGGTATGTGCGCATGTCTCGCGCGATGAATTCGATGATCGCATCAAGACGTACGACATGATGTCCCTTGGAGGGCTCGGCTATGTGCGCAGTGATTTCGACTGGTACCAGTGCCAGTTCGAACCGGGCGGGGCGTGGAACTTCGCGAAGTTCGACCGGACGGTGGACGATGCCGCCGCGCGCGGCATCACCGTCCTGCCCATTCTCTACGGCATCCCCCGTTGGGCGCAGCCCGTCAACGGGCACATGGAGGAGTTCCAGGATTACATCCGGCGGATGACGGAACACTTCGGCGCGAGGATCACGGTCGTGGAGATCTGGAATGAGCAGAACCTCAAGTCGTTCTGGAAGGGCGAGCCGAATCCAACGAACTATCTTGCGGTGCTCAAGGCGGCGTACGAGGCGGTTAAGGACGTGGATTCTCGGGTGCGCGTGTCGTCCGGCGGCACGGCCGGAGTTCCCTTCGAGTTCATCGAGGAGGTGTACAGGCTCGGCGGGGCGAGGTACTTCGACATCCTCGCCGTCCATCCCTACTCCCATCCTGACGAGCCCGAAGGCCGCATGGATGTCCAGCTCGAGAAGCTGCGTGAAATCATGGCCAGGTACGGCGACGAGGGGAAGCCCGTCTGGATTACCGAAATGGGGTGGCCCACCCACACGCCGAACGTGGGCGGCTTCGGTCTGCTATCGGGGGCGCTGAAGGTGGCGCGTCCGGAGAAGTCGTCGTGGAATGTGGTCTTCGCCGCCTGCGTCGCGGACGATGCCACGCCGCTAGCGGGGATCGGCGATGCGCTTCTCGCCGCGCTGCCTCCCGGCTCTTCCGTAGCTGTCTGCACGCCGCAGGAGACGTGTCGGCGTCTCGCAGCCGGGGGGGTGGACGCCGTGGTGTATCCTTTCGACGAGACCTATCCCGTGGATACGGTGGATGCCGTCGTGGAGTTCGTGAAGAAGGGCGGCACGCTTGTCGATTTCGGGGGAATGCCGATGTGGAAGGCCTGGGGTCGCGTGAATGGCGCCTATGGGCTGGTCAGGAAGCGCTCGACCGTCGGTGACCGCCGTCGGCTGCGCATCCAGGAGGATGCCTGGTGGATGGGCGACAAGTCACTGCCGGAGGTCGTGATGGTGCAGTCGACACCCGAGGCCGTTGCGGCCGGAGTGAAGCAGGAGCCCACCGGCTTCAAGGCGATGAGGTTCCAGACCAGCGCCCTGCTCCAGGCCGGCGATAGGATGATTCCACTGCTGGAGGGCAGGAATCCGAACAATGGCAAGAACGCCGTGGCCGCTTGCGTCTATGCGTTTGACAGCGACTACAAGGGGCGCGTGATCGTTTCGGGGCTGATGACTCGCGGAACTGTTGCCTCCAATTCCGAGGCGCGTCAGGGTGTGCTGCTGGCGCGTGCCCTCGGCATTTCCTTCGCGGAGGGCGTGGAGAGCTTCTTCTGGTATGAGTTCCGCGCCCCTGAACGTGATCCGTTCTACAGTGAGCACCACTTCGGACTCGTGCACGACAACTTCGCGCCGAAACCCGCCTGGGGGGCGTACAAGAATTTCGTCCTGCAGCGTCCTGCTGGATCTGTCCAGTTGCCCGGGACGTGGCGCAACGGGAAGAGGACCGCCTACTTTCCGCAGTGGCGGCGTCCGGACGGACGAGTGGCGGGGATGCTCTGGAAGCTTGACAAGGCGGTTCTGGCTCAGTTCGAGTTCACAGGCGAAGAGGTTGTGTTTCATGACGTCTGGGGCAAGCGCATTGTTCCCGTGAAGACGGGTCCGCGCACATGGAAGGTCCCGGTCGGTGAGAGTCCGGTCTATTTCGCCGGCGCGGCGCTGGCGCATCTGCCGGAGTCTCCGAGGGACGGAGGGATAAGATGAAAGCAGGGCTGATTCTGGCAATCGCGTTCTTGGCGTTTGGCGTTGCGGCGAAGACGCCTGCCGCTGACATTCCCGATCCGAGGTCGCGCGTCTACGTGGCCCCCGTCCGCGTGGTGTGGGACTCCGGTCGTTCGGCTGACGGGTTGGCCGCAGTCGTCCGGTCCGACGCACTCGTGACGCCGAAGCACGGACAGGTTCCGGAAGGCGGCTGGGTGCAGGGTTCCGTCGGCGTGCCGCCCTGTGCGCTCGACAATGCTGGCGCTCCAGCAGGCGTGCTGCTCGATTTCGGTCGCGAACTTCACGGTGGTGTCCAGATTCTCACGGGCAGGGGGACGGGTCGTCATCTTAGAATGCGGGTGCGCTTCGGAGAGTCCGTAGCCGAGGCGATGAGTTCGGTCGGCGAGAAGGGCGCCACGAACGACCATGCGATTCGCGACGACGTGATCGCCGTCCCGTGGTTCGGGTCCCGGGAGGTCGGCAGCACGGGCTTTCGTTTCGTTCGGATCGACCTCGTGACGCAGGGGCGTCTTGTGCTGGAGGCGGTGCGTGCCGTCGCGCTGGAACGACCGATGACGCGCGTCGGCCGTTTCCGCTGCTCCGACGAACGGCTGAACCGCATCTACGAGACGGCGGTGAGGACGGTGCACCTCTGCTGTCAGGACTACCTCTGGGATGGCATCAAGCGTGACCGCCTCGTCTGGATGGGGGATACGCATCCCGAGACGATGGGCGTGCTCTGCGCCTTCGGGGCGCAGCGGATCCTGCCCGACTCGCTCGACTTCATGGCTGCGACTACGCCGCCGGACGCCTGGATGAACGGAATGCCGACCTACACCCTCTGGTGGATTCGCAATCTCGCAGAATGGTACCGGTTTACCGGCGACACGGCGTATCTCCGCAAGCACCATCAGTACCTCAAGGACACCTTCAGGCATGTCGTGTCGGGAATGCAGGGTGGACAATGGATGGCGGGGAACTTCCTGGACTGGCCGACCCGTGGCAATAACGAGGCGGCGACCGCCGGAACGCAGGGCCTAGCCCTCATCACGGCGCGGGAGACCGAGTTTCTGGCGGAGGAAATTGGAGCCGAGGAACTTGCTGTGTCGGCGCGGAAGATGGCGAGCGAGCTGGCGAGGCTTCGGCCCGATCCTCATGGAGCCAAGCCTGCCGCCGCGCTGCTGGGGCTTTCCGGGCTCGCTGATCCAAAGGCGATGTACGAGCAGGTCCTTTCCAGGAACGGCGAGGACGGCGTCTCCACCTTCTACGGATACTACATGCTGGAGGCGATGAGCGCCGCCGGACAAGACCAGCGCGCACTTGACACCGTGCGCGACTACTGGGGCGCGATGCTTGACATGGGGGCGACGAGCTTCTGGGAGGATTTCAGCGTCGCCTGGACCAACGGAGCCTTTCGCATCGACGAGCTGCCGGTTGCGGGCAAGAAGGACATCCACGGTGACTTCGGCGCCTACTGCTACAAAGGCTTCCGCCATTCGCTTTGTCATGGTTGGAGCTGTGGTCCGGCGCCGTGGCTCATGGCGCACGTGCTGGGCGTCCGTCCCATCGGCGTCGGATGCCGGACGGTCGAGGTCAAGCCGTTCCTCGGTGATCTCGAGTGGGCGGAAGGCGACTATCCAACGCCGTTCGGCGTCGTCCATGTCCGAGCGGAGAAGCGAGCGGCCGGCACGATGGACGTCCGGATCACGGCCCCGGACGGTGTGAGGGTGCAACGGGTGAAGTGACATTGCACGCAGGGGCATAATTTTGCTATAATACCCCGCAGTGAAAGTGGGGAATGGCCATTGAGGGAGCTGAGATATCCGTTTCGGGAAAGGGCGATTCGCGCGCTGAAGGCGGGCGAGGCGGTTTCGATCACCGGGCGTATCCACACGGGCCGTGACCGTTTTCACAAGCATTTCGCCGAGGGTGGCGAACTGCCGGTCGATTTTCGAGACGGCTGCCTCTACCACTGCGGCCCGGTCGTGCTCTCCCGGCCGCGTGCGACCGAAGACTCGACGGTGGACTATTCCGTCCTTGCGGCCGGTCCGACGACGAGCGTCCGGGAGAATCCCTACGAGCCGGACTTCATCGCGCGATCGGGCGTCCGGATCATCATCGGCAAGGGCGGGATGGATGCGCGGACGCTTGAGGCCTTGCGTGAGCATGGCTGCGTCTACGTGCAGGCCGTGGGCGGCGGCGGGGCGGTCTATGCCGATGCGGTGAGGCGCGTCGCCGGCGTCTCGCTCCTCGAGGAGTTCGGCGCCGCCGAGGCGGTATGGCATTTCGATGTCGTCGGCTTTCGCGGGATCGTGGCGATGGATTCGCACGGTCGTTCGCTCTTCGACGAGATTCGCAGGTTTTCCGAGAACAAACTGAAAGGAATGATCAAATGAACAGACGGGAATTCATCGCTTCGGCTGCCGCACTTGCCGCAGGCCCCACTCTCGCCAACTGCTCCGGCAGTGCTTGTGGTGCTGGCTCGTCGGGCTGCTCTGGCCGCATCCTCTTCGGCGTGTGCCGTCCCCCGAAGGACGTGCCGCTTCTGAAGTCGGTTGGCTACGACTTCTTCGAGTATGCGGTCGCTCCCGCGCTTGGCCCGGACAAGGACGGCGAGTGGTGGAAGAAGCAGCGCGACATGCTGCTCGGACTTCCACTGCCGATGCGCAGCTGCAACGGGTTCATCCCCGGCACCTTCCGCCTGACGGGCCCGAAGGCCGATCAGGGCCCGGCGCTCGACTACGCCGAGATCGCGCTGCGTCGTGCGGACGAGGTCGGCGTGAAGACGATCGTCTTCGGCTCCGGCGGTGCGCGCAACGTGCCCGGCGACTTCACCGGTCCGCGCGACCAGCAGCCCAAGCTCGAGGAGGGCACGCGCCAGTACACGGAGTTCTGCCGTGCGCTCTGCAAGCGTGTCGCCGACCTGAAGACCACCTGCGTCGTCATCGAACCGCTTCGCCCGAATGAGTCGAACATCATCAACTTCGTCTGGCAGGGCGTTCAGATCTGCCATGACGTCAACTCGCCGCGCCTCCAGCAGCTGGCGGACCTCTTCCACATGATGATGGGTCGCGAGTGCGCCGACTCGCTCGTCAAGGCCGGTCCGCTCCTGAAGCACTGCCACATCGCGAGCTACGAGACGCGGCAGTATCCGGGCTCCGACCCCGCGACGGTTGATCGGCTCAGGCCTTATTTCGATGCGCTGCACACCATCGGCTACACGGGCGGCGTCAGCTGCGAGTGCGGCTGGGGCAAGGGCGATTTCGCCAAGAACCTCGAGACCGCGCTTTGCACGCTTCGCTCCCTGTAAGGCCAATGAGTCTGAGATTTCCCGAAAGGGCTCTCAACCCTCAACCTCTCAACATCTCAACCCCTCAATACGAAAGGACATCCATGGAAACCACACGTCGTGAATTCTGCAAGACCACCGCCGGCCTGGCGGGGATAATCGCCGCCGGAGCGGCCCCGTCGCTGTACGCCGCTGGCGCCAACGATCGCATCCGCGTCGCCTGCGTCGGCTACTCGGATCGCTTCCGCGGCTCCCTGTTGCCGTGCTTCCTGCACCACAACAAGGAGCTGAACTTCGACCTCGTCGCGGTCGCCGACCTCTGGAAAAAGCGCCTCTACGAGAACGCGAAGCCCGAACTCGAGAAGAAGATCGGCCACACGGTCGAGGCTTTCGGCAGCGATGTCGCACTCTACGAGGCGAAGGACAAGCTCGACCTTGACGCGGTGATCATCTCGACGGCGGACTTCCAGCACGCCCAGCACGCGACGCACGCCGTCAACGCCGGTTGCGACGCCTACTGCGAGAAGCCGATCGCCGAGGACATGTACTCGGCGAACATGCTCCTGGACGCGGTGACCGCCAAGCGCAAGGCCGGCTACGCGCCGGGTGCGATTCTCCAGATCGGCTCTCAGCGCCGCAGCGGCAAGAAGTACCAGGCGGCGAAGGAGTACATCAATTCCGGCAAGTTCGGCGACATCTCCTACGTGCACCTCACCTGGAACGTCAACCAGCCAAAGCGCTGGCGCCGTCCCGAGCAGCTAGTCCAGTCGCTCAAGGCCGAGGACGTCGACTGGAAGATGTGGCTTCTCGACCGTGACCCGGATGAGAACCCGTTCGACCCGCGCAAGTACCTGGAGTTCCGTCTCTTCTGGCCGTTCTCCTCTGGCATTCCGGGCCAGTGGATGTGCCACCAGATCGACACGGTCGCGTGGTTCATGAACCAGCCCTACCCGAAGACGGCCGTCTCGTCCGGCGGGCTTTACCAGTGGGCCGACGGGCGTCACAGCTACGATACGTTCACGACGCTCATGGAGTACGGCGAGTCGGGCGTGAAGGGCAAGGGCTTCCAGGTGCTGTTCCAGTCCCACCAGACGAACTGCGCGGGAGGCAAGGACCCGAACCGCGAGTCGCCGACCGAGAAGTATTTTGGTCCGAACGGCTGCGTCGATCTCGGCGATGGCGCCGTCACCAACGAGGGCGTCGAGCGCGCGAAGCCGACGAGCGAGCCGCTGCCCGCGCCGAAGGAGGTCGTGGTCACCTCGGCGAACACCGGCGGCGACGCCCTCACCTCGGCGCACATGCGCAATTGGATGGAATGCGTCCGCTCCCGCAAGGATCCGAACGCTCCCGTCGAGGCCGGCTACAGCCACGCGATCGCGCTCATCATGTCCAACGCGGCCCTGCGCACCGGTCTCCGGGCGACCTTCGACGAATCCTCCCGCCAGGTGCTCGCCGGTGGCGAGCCGTGGACGGGCTACAAGTCGACGGCCGACAAGAAGTTCTTCGGGCTCTTCTGATCGCGGCCCAGTCCTCCGCCCGCGTGGGCAGCTCACGCCGCCGGACGCCTCTCGCGTCCGGCGGCGTGTTCACATTTTTACGCACAATTTTCCCGTACGAAAATGCTCTTTCCTTTCCTTCCAATCTCCCGCTTCCGCAAGAGGCGGGAGATTTGGTATAATATGCCTCCATGAAATGGACCAAATCGCTGATACAGACGCTCCGGGAGGATCCTGGTGACGCCGAGATCGACTCGCACAAGCTCCTTGTCCGGGCCTCGATCATCAAGAAACTTGCCGGCGGACTCTACACCTTCCTCCCGCTCGGCATGCGTGCGCTCCGCAAGGTCGAGCGGATCGTCCGCGAGGAGATGGATGCCGCGGGCGCCCAGGAGCTTCTCATGCCGATTCTCCAGCCCGCCGAGCTCTGGAAGACGACTGGCCGCTGGGACGCGATGGGCGCGAACATGTTCCGCCTCCGGGATCGCGCCGAGCACGAGGCCGCGCTCGGCCCGACCGCCGAGGAGGAGGTGACCGATCTCGTCAAGTCGATCGTCAGCTCCTATCGCCAGTTGCCGCTCATCGTCTACCAGATCCAGACGAAGTTCCGCGATGAGACGCGTCCGCGCTTCGGCCTCATGCGCTCGAAGGAGTTCATCATGAAGGACGCCTACTCCTTCGATGTCGACGCCGAGGGGGCCGATCGCAGCTACTGGCTCATGTACCACGCGTACGAGCGCATCTTCGCGCGCTGCGGGCTGAAGGCGACCCCCGTGCAGGCCGACGGCGGCGACATGGGCGACTCGATGACCCACGAGTTCCACGCGCTCGCCGACGCCGGCGAGGACGGCATTGCGAGCTGCCCGAAGTGCGGCTACGCGGCGAACCTCGAGCGCGCCGAGCGCCGTCTCGCCGATCGGGCCGACGCGGAGTGCCCAGCGGCGGAATCGGTGCCGACGCCGAACGCGCGCACTATCGAGGAGGTCGCGGCCTTCTTCGGTCGCGAGCCGAGCGCTTTCGTGAAGACCCTCGTCTATGTCGCTGACGGCAAGCCCGTCATGATCTGCGTACCCGGCGACCGCGACGTGAACGAGGTGAAGGTGAAGCGCTTCCTTGGCGCGAAGGCCGTCGTGCTCGCCGACGCCCGCACGGTCGAGGCCGTGACCGGCGCGCCGGTCGGCTTCGCGGGCCCGGTGCGTCCCGCCCAGGCGGACGTTCCCGTCTACGCCGACGCCTCGCTCAAGGGTGCGCGCGGCGTGATCGTCGGCGCGAACGCCGCCGACGCCCACCTGAAGAACGTCGATCTCGCCCGAGACGCTGCGATCACCGACTACGCCGATCTCATCATCTGCGGCGCCGGCGACCTCTGCCCGACGTGCGGCCAGCCGATGGAGCTCAAGCGCGGCATCGAGGTCGGCCAGGTCTTCAAACTCGGCACGAAGTACACTGACGCCTTCAACGCCGTCTACAAGACGGACAAGCTCGAGTCCCGCACGATGATCATGGGCTGCTACGGCGTCGGCGTCTCGCGTACGCTCCAGGCCGTCGTCGAGCAAAGCCACGACAAGGACGGCATCATCTGGCCCGCCGCGGTTGCGCCGTTCGCTGTCTGCATCTGCCTGCTCGATCCAGATCGCGCCGAGGTCGCTCAGGTCGCCACCGATCTTGAGACCGCCCTCGAGACGAAGGGCATCGACGTTCTCGTCGACGACCGCGCCGAAAGGCCCGGCGTCAAGTTCAAGGACGCCGACCTCATCGGCTTCCCCGTGCGTGTCGTCGTCGGCGCGAAGGGCCTCGCCAACGGCGGGGTCGAGGTGAAGCGCCGCTGCGATGACAAGTCGAAGATGAGGATCGTCCCCGTCGCCGAGGCCGCCGAGGCGATCGCCGCCGCGCTCGCCTGAACGCGGCGGGCAATTGGAGATGAAGCGGGAGACTGACAGATGAGAAAAGCCGCCCAGACCGACGACCTGGCCGCCCGCATCGACCACACCTTCCTCAAGCCTGCTGGTGAGCGGGAGGCGATCCGTCGCTTGTGCGAGGAGGCGAAGCGCGCGAGGTTCGCGTCCGTCTGCGTGAACCCCTCGCAGGTGGCGGCCTGTGCCAGCGCGCTCTCCGGCAGCGGTGTCAAGGTCTGCACCGTCATCGACTTCCCGCTCGGCCAGGGCACGAATCGCGCGCGTTGCTTCGAGGCGCTGGACGCGATCCAGTCCGGGGCGGACGAGCTCGACATCGTCGTGAACCAGCGGCTGCTGAAGTACGCGCCGAAGCGGTGCGAGGCCGAGCTGCTCCAGTGGGTCCGTACCTGTCGCACCTGCCGCACCAGCGTCGTCCTCAAGCTGATCCTCGAATGCTGCAACCTGACGCGGAAGGAGATTGCGCTCGGCTGCCGCATCGCGGTAAAGGTCGGGTTCGATTTCGTGAAGACGTCGACCGGCCTTGCATCCGGCGGGGCTCGGGAGCGGGACGTCGCGCTCATGCGCCGCACCGTCGGCCCGACCGTCGGCGTGAAGGCCGCAGGCGGCGTACGTGACCGCGAGACAGCGCTGCGCATGGTGGCCGCGGGGGCGACGCGCATCGGCACCAGCGCCGGCACGAAGCTGCTCGCCGACGGGAACGGCGCGAGCGGCCGGCGGACCACTCGCCGCAAATGAGACTCTACGACACCCACTGCCACTTCGAGGCGGCCGACCCGTCGGCGATCGCTGCCACGCTTGATCGCGCGCGCACCGCCGGTGTCGAGAAGCTGATGGCCGTCGGCGGCTCTGCGGCGCTCAACGGGAGCGCGCTCGTGGCCGCGCAGTGCGCCGCGGAGGCCATCGTCTCCCCGCAAGTGCGCGTGGCGCTCGGCTACGACCGCGACCAGACCGCCGCCTTCAGGGCCGATCCAGACGCGGCGTGTCGACAGCTCGCGACGCTCCTCGCCGACAACCCCACCGTCGCCGCCGTGGGGGAGATCGGGCTCGACTACCACTACTCGCCTGAGACGCGCGCGGACCAGCTCGCGCTCTTCGGCGCCGAACTTGAACTGGCGCGGCAGCGCGACCTGCCCGTCGTCATCCACACGCGCGAAGCCGATAACGACACACTTTCACTGCTCCGCGAGATTCCCTCGCGCGGCATCATCCACTGCTACACGGGCACGTGCGAGTTCGCGCGGCAGTTCCTCGACCTCGGCTTCTTCATCTCGATCTCGGGCATCGTCACGTTCCGTCCGGCGGAGAACGTGCGCGATGTCACGCGGTTCATCCCGGACGACCGGTTCCTCATCGAGACCGACTCGCCGTTCCTCGCGCCCGTGCCGTTGCGCGGCAAGCCGAACGAGCCGGCGAACGTCGCACTCACCTGCGCGTTCATCGCGAAGCTGCGCGGGCTCGACGCCGAGGACTTCGCCGCGCTCACCTTCGCCAACGCCGAGAGGGTCATCGGATGACGGCCGCGTTCGACGCCTTCTTCATGCGCATGGCGCTCCGCGAGGCGGAGAAGGCCGCGGCGGACGGCGAGGTGCCGCTCGGCAGTGTCGTCGTCGCGCCGGCCGTCCTCGAGCCGGCGCACGACGGGCATCCGCCGGTCTTCGACTGTAATCCGTCAATGGCCCGAATTCTCGGCCGGGCCCACAACATGACGGAAGGACTCTCGGACGCGACGGCGCACGCCGAGATGCTGGCGCTCTCCTCGGCGTTCCAGACGCGCGGCGACTGGCGGCTCTCGGGGGCCCGGCTCTACGTGACGAAGGAGCCCTGCCCCATGTGTGCGGGCGCGATCGTCCTTGCGCGGCTTGACGCCGTCGTCTGGGGCGTCTCCGATCCGAAGCGTGGCGGCGGCACCACGTTTGGCATCTTCGATCATCCCGGCATCAACCACCATCCCGCGATTGTCACGGGCGTTCTCGAGGACGACGCGAAGGCGCTTTTGCAGGACTTCTTCCGCTCCCGCCGCGCCGACTAGCCCGTTTCTTGTCCCTGCAGAAACTCACGGGCGAGGTCGATGCCCTCAATCGAGTCGAGTCCGCCGACGGCCTCGGCGAGGTCGTGGCGTGAGATGGAGTATTCCCCGGAAGAGCGGCGGTGGGTGAAGACGAGGTCGAAGTCGCCGGGGTAGTTGAAGAGCATGAGGACCATTTCCGCGACATCGCCCATGGGGGGCAGGTCGATGTTCTTCGCGTCGAAGTGGTAGGTGAGCGTCGTGCCGACGCCGGGCGTGCTGGTGAGTTTCACGCCGCCGCCGCAGGCCTCGCAGATCTGCTTCAGGATGGGGAGCCCGAGCCCGACCTTGCGCTTGTCGTGCTTGCCGGCCTCGGTGTAGAAGGGGTCGAAGGCGCGTCGGCATGTTGCCTCATCCATTCCCTTGCCGTTGTCGGAGATGGTGACGGCGATGGTCGCGCCGTCCTCGACGAGCGTCACTTCGACGCGCGAGGCGCCGGCTTCGATCGAGTTCTGCGCCGTATCGGCGATGACATCTGAAAGAGTGGCATGCATGGCGATATTATACCACATTGTGGCGTAGGGCGTCCCATATCCCCTGAGCGCGATTCGCTTTGCACGCCAGACGGGCGAGAAATTTGATATAATATGCAGAAACATCTTCGGGAGAGTAAGCATGGCTAAACTGACAGAGATCGGCTGGGAGGACTACGAGAGGCTTTCGCTTGACGAGAAACGACCTTATCTCGCGCGTTGGGAGGGGGATGGGATGCCGTACCACACCCTCTTCGCGCAGCAATTCGACCGCGCGCTCCTCGAGCGCCTCTGCGCACTCGCGAATCGCATCCGCTTCATCAACAAGTCCCGCGAAGGGGCGCTCTTCCTCAAGACCGTGCTCGCCCACAAGCGGGCCATGCTATACTTCTCCCAGCCGAGCTCCCGCACGTTCCTCTCCCACCTCGCCGCGTGCCAGATCCTCGGCATCACGACGGGCTCGGTGCGTGACGCGGCGACCTCCTCGGAGTTCAAGGGCGAGTCGAAGGAGGACTCGATCCGCACCTTCTCGAGCTACTTCGACATGATCATCATGCGCTCGCCCGAGCAAGGGCTTGCCGAGAAGATGGCGTGGGAGCTTTCCAACAGCTCCCGCCCGATCCCAATCCTCAACGCCGGCTCAGGCAAGGACCAGCACCCCACGCAGGCGCTGCTCGACATCTACACGCTCGTCCGGTCCTTCGAGAAGAAGGGCGGCGTCGACGGCCGCACCGTCGTCTTCTGCGGCGACCTGATGCGTGGGCGCACCGTGCGCTCCCTCAGCTACCTGCTGACCAACTTTCGCGACGTCAAGCAGATCTTCGTCGCCCCGCAGGAGCTGCAGGTGCCGGCCGACGTCGTGATGATCCTCGCCAAGAAGGGCATCCAGTTCGAGGTGAGCGACAACCTGAAGGAGGCGGTGCGCGTGGCGGACGCTGTCTACATGACGCGCATCCAGGACGAGTGGGACGGCGCGAAGGGCGCCTCCGCCCGCATCGACACCTCGCGCTTCAAGTTCGGCGCCGAGGAGCTCGCGCTCCTCAAGCCCGACGGCTGCCTCCTGCACCCGCTGCCGCGCCGCGACGAGATCGCCACCTGCTGCGACCGCGACCCGCGCGCGATGTACTGGCGGCAGATGCGCAACGGCATGTGG
>CACYCW010000148.1 GCA_902773015.1 uncultured bacterium | reverse complement strand
TCGCCACGGTTTATGTCGAGGTAGAGGCAGATCGGACCGAGCGGATGCGTCGGGTACGAGTTGCCGTGCAGCGAACTCTTCTTCGGAGGGTTGCGGTTTCTGAAGGAGTTTGCGAGGTGGCGCTCGGTGAGGTTGTGGATGTACGCTCCCTCGGCGTGTGAGAGGCTGCCGAGAACGCCGGCGTGGCAGAGATTCCAGGCGAGAAGTTCGTTTTCGCCGTAGCAGCAGTTCTCGAGCATCATGCAGTGGCGGCGCGTCTTTTCGCTCGTCTCGACGATGTTCCAGCAGTCGTCGATCGTGTTCGCGGCGGGCACCTCGACGAGCACATGCTTCCCCGCATTCATGGCGTAGAGCGCGATCCGCGCATGCAGATACGCAGGCACCGCCACATAGACGACATCCACGCCGGAATCGTCGCACGCCCCCTTCCAGCTGTCGGACGAGCCGAAATAAGTCCTGAGATGGCGGACGCCCCCGTCCGCCGCGGCGCGTGGGGACACGCGCCCTCCCCGATTTTTCCTCAGCCACTTCAGGTTCTTGTCCACCGCCTCCTTGCGCAGGTCGCAGAGCGCGACGATGTCGCAGCCAGGTATCTTGGAGACGCGCCTCACGGCGGCCGTGCCGCGGTCGCCTATGCCGATGAACGCGAGGCGCACGCGCTCCATCGGCGGCGCGGAGAAGCCCGCCATCGTCCCACGCGAAGGCGAACCGGCGCGCGGCACGGCGCCGCCGGCGACGGCTACGACGCCGGAGCAGGCCGCGCCCGTCATGAATTCGCGTCTTCCAAGAATGTAGTCCCCCGACATCTCGTTTAGAATGATATCAAAAATTCTCAGTGAGGTGGAAGACAAAAGATGTTATTTATACGCCTCATTACTGACAAAATTCTGCAAGTATGGTATAATGTGCGCATGAACAAGCCAAGAGACGTGCTGGTGCTCACGGGGCCGTATCTGGAAAGCTGCTACCCGATCGTGGCCGAATACGCCGACAGGGCGAACTGGCGCCTCGAGATCGCGGAGCGGTTCAACCCCCCGAAAGGCTGGACCGGTGACGGCGTTCTGTCGATGCTTCTAGACGAGCCGGTGATGAACGCCTTTCTCGAATCCATAATCCGGAGGAACATTCCCATAGTAGACCTCTTCGGAATCAAAATGCGCAGGGGAATGGGTGCCGTCGTGCATGACAACGACGAACTTGGCCGCCTTGCCGCGAACCACTTCATGGAACGCGGCTTCCGGCACTCGGCGTTCTATGCGTTTGAATGGACCAGGCAGCACGACGAGCGCTACGCCTCTTTCGCGAACGCGTGGCGCGGGACGCCGCCGGAACGCTGGATATGGCCGAAGGACCCGGCCTTCCGCCCGACGCGAAAGGCGCTTGTCGAATGGACGCTCCGAAAGCTCAGCGCAGCACCGAAGCCGATCGCGATATACACCTACAACTCGTACAACGCGGCTTTCCTGTCGCGCGTGTGCATGGACAACGGAATCTCCATTCCGCACAACGTCGCGATCCTCAGCGCAAACGACCGTCCGGTGCACAACTGCAACAAGTCAATGCAGATATCGGGCATAGACCGTGACGAGGAGGGCAAGTACAGGGCAGCCGTCAAACTGCTGGACCGCATGATGCGCGGAAAGGCTGACCGCAGCACGATAATCTCAATAAGGCCTAAAGGCATCACGACAAGGCGCTCCACAGACGTCACCGCGGTCGCCGACGAGACTCTCAGGAAGGCGACGGAGGTCATTTCGCGCAACCTTTCGGCCCACTTCGGGCCGTCCACGGTAGCGGACAAGATGGGGCTGTCGCTGCGCAGGCTGAACAAGATGTCGCGGAACGAGCTGGGGCATTCGGTACTGGACGAAATCACGCGTATCCGCATCGAGGAATCGAAGCGAATGATGCTGGAAACCGACGACAAGCTCGCCGTCATAGCGTCCGCGTCAGGCTTCTGCAACGCCTCGTACTTCAGCAAGGTGTTCTGCCGGTTCGTCGGCTGCCCTCCGCGCGAATGGCGAAACCGCCAACGACACGTCCGCGCGCGCGTGCACGCGTAATAATAGGATACTGTTACCATGTATTTAGGATACTGTTACCATGTATTCGTGTAAATATAAAGTTGTTTACATTGCAGTACTCCCGCGTGTGCGCGTGCATGTACGCGTGCGCGAGGCACGGCTGGTAGTTGAGGGTGAAATGCCTGTCGGCAGACAATGACCGTTACACACTTACGCGTCAAATCTTGTCTTGTATTATAGAGGGGGCGTGCGATTGCGGAGAGGGTCCGCGACGATAAGCCCCCTTCCGCCAACCGAAAGCAGAAGGAGCCGGAAAATGATACTGACCAAGACCGAAATCGAGCAGAAGCGCGAAGACCTGTGCAGGGTGCTCGTCGAGATCAACACGAAAGCGGCGCTACGGGGGCGGGAGTAGCCGCTCGGTCTCGTCACGCGGGGCTGCGCTTTTCTGCGAAGACAAGCAGCTGCGCTTAGCCTG
>CACYCW010000147.1 GCA_902773015.1 uncultured bacterium | reverse complement strand
TGGTACGGCGCGGCACAGTCTGGCGAGAAGCTCTACTTCACGATTGGTCACCCCGACATCGCCGCGTTCGAAATCGACGAGCTGCGGATCTCGGAGGGCGTGCTCACCCCGCACGAGATGCTTTGGGCGACCGATCCCCAGCCGACAAAACCGGCCTTCGCCGACATCCCCGACGGCAGGCTTTTCGTGAACTTCCCGTTCGACGGCTCGTTAGCAGCTGGCAACTTTGACTATCGCATCCCGTGCTACACCACGCTCGGCGCCGGAGGAGCCATCACCTATACGACCGACGTAGCCGGTTCCCACGTCGCTTCGGGTTCCGACATCGCCACCAACACCCACGCGGTCGTCCTCGACAAGGCGCAGGTCTGGTTCTGTCTCTCCGACCTGCCGTGGAGCGAGGCGTTCACCAACGCGACGATCGAATTCCACACCAAGGCCGCCGTCGACGATCTCACGGCCTATGCCGTTCTCGCCCATCTCAGTTCCTCCACCAACCGACTTGACGCCGGCAACGACCTGCTCACGCTCATGAAGTATCAGGCAGGCAACGCGGCGGCGCACGGCAAGGGCAACTACTGCATCATCCAGGGGCACACCGCCGCCGGCGAGAAAAGCAACTACACGATGACCAAGAACAACGGCAATGACGGCGAATGGCACCACGTCGCCTACACCATCGAGCAGATTGTCGAAAGCGGCGTCACCAAGTCGCGTCTCTACGCCTACTACGACTACGAACCGTTCATCAGCGGAGCCAAGATCTCCGTTCCGTGGGTTGGTGTGCCGGATAACGATCAGCTCAAGATGTACCTGACGCTCGGCTCGACCAACTCGAAGGTCGCCTTCGACGAGCTGAGAATCTCGAAAGGCGTCCTACCCGTCTATCGCCAGACGCGCGTCACCGATTTCATTCCGCGCAACAAGGACGTGCTCCTACATCTCTCCTTCGAAGGCGACATCTCCTCGCGCGTCGATACCGACGACCGCTCGCCCTACATACTTTCCGGCTCAACATCGAGCTATTCCGGCGACAAGTGGAAGGATGCCTTCTATGATCCGCGCACCGGCGCAATCGAGTCCAACGGACAGTCAATCGCCTCGGTCGCCGCGACCACGTCCATTCAGATCGGTCTGCCGGCATGGTGCCTGAGCGAGGAGGTCCTCGACTCCGCCACCATTGAATTCTTCCTGAAGGGCGATCTGGCGGATGCATCAGAAGCCTGGTCGAACCCGATCTGGCTTGTCTCGCCGGGTCGCAACGCCCTACTGTTGCAACGCAACAGCGCGGGAAACATCTCCTTCCAGGCGGTGTGCACCTATCCGGTGGGCGACGTCTCACCTGGCGGCAGCGATACTGCCTACTGGAGCAGCAGCATCCCGATCGCCGACGGTAAGTGGCATCACATCGCGGTGACCATCGATCCAACCGCAGACGGACACTCGAAAATAACCTACTTCCACGACTATGAACCCGTCCACATGGTGACAACCACGAGTTATGCATGGCGCGGTCTCGCCGACGGCAGCTACCTGCGGACCTGCCACGGCAAGACCAGCGGCTCCTACCTCTTCGACGAGTTCCGAATCTCGAAGGGCGTGCTCGACAAGTCCGAGTTCCTGCGCGCCAGGCACACCGGAGGCCTGATCCTCCTGGTTCGCTGATCGAGTTGGCGATGAACGGCTGCCGTCTTCTCGCCGTCTCGCTCCTGACCGCAATCGCGGCGAGCGGCGAGACGGTCTACACCCCGGAGGATGCCTCGCGCCGCGAGCGCTTCGCGAACCCGCCCGCCGGCGCGCGCATCCTGCCGATGAAGCACTATCGCACGACCGATCCCGCTCGAGTCGCAGCGGACGTCCGCCGCTACCATGACCTGGGCTTCGGGGGAATGGCGACCGAAGTGGCGATCGACCGGCGCTATCTCGACGACGGAAAGGACTGGGACGTCTTCCGCGGCGAAATCGCCGAGATGAGGCGTCTCGGCATGACGATCTGGATCTACGACGAGCTCGGCTACCCGAGCGGCACCGCCGGAGGACGCACCCTCGCCGGACATCCCGAGTGGCGCGCACGCGGCTGGCTCGTATCCCCTTCCAACGACTTCTCCATCGCCGACACCTACCTCGACGAGGCCTGTCTCGCGCCGGTCCATGGCACTACCAGGCCCAAGCCCTACATCAACATCCTGATGAAGGAACCCGTCGCGCGGTTCATCGAACTCACCCACGAGCGCTACGCGCGCGAACTCGGCGACGCCCTCGGCGCGGTCACCGCCACTTTCACCGACGAGCCTTCGCTGAAATCCGTCTGGGAGCGCGACGTGCCCTGCGCCGTCATCCCGGTGAGCGACGGACTCCTCGCCGCCTATCGTACGCGGAGCGGACACTCCCTCTCGAACGACGTCGCCGCGATCGTGTCCGGTCCCGCCGCGGGCGAGACTGCCGCAAAACGTCATCTCTTCTGGTCGCTCATCGCCGAACGCGTTGCTGAGAACTACTTCGGCCAGCTCGCGGCATGGACCAGGCGCCACGGCATCCTCTCCGGCGGACATCTCCTCAACGAGGAGTCCGCCCAGTTCCATGTCGGCCTCTACGGCGACTTCTTCCGCGCGATGCGGCGGCTCGAGGCGCCTGGCTGCGACATGCTCACCAGCGTTCCCTCCAGTGTTGGCTGGTGCGCGCCCGGTCTCGCCGGAAGCGCCGGCGAGCTGAACGGCGCGCGGCGGGTGATGAGCGAATCAAGCGACATCTCCGATCGCCGACCGGGACCTGACGGCAAGCCGAGGCACCTCGTCACCCCGCGCGAGGTCGTGGGCGCCCACAACCGGCAGATTGCCTTCGGCATCAACACCTTTACGAGCTACTACCGCTGGGAGCTGACCGGGTTCACCGATGACGAGATACGCTCGATCAACCTCGAGATCGGACGGACGGTGACGCTTGCGACAGAGGGACGCTCCGCTGCCGACATCGCCATTCTCTACCCGGCCGATGCGCTGATGGTCGGTTACGAGCCGCGTCCCGGTGCCTGGAAGATGGGCGGACCCGCCGCGCGCACGGGACAGCTCTTTCGCGAGGTCGGAACCTGGTTGACGGTTATGGAGCGTCAGTTCATGGTCACCGACGCCGAGTCAATCGTCGAGGCCGAGGTCCGTGGCGATTCGCTCGTCCGCGGCCCTCTCGCCTGGCACGTCATCATCCTGCCTGCCGTTTCGACATTGCCGATCGCCGCGGCAGAGAAGCTCGCCGAGTTCGCCCGTCAGGGCGGGCTGGTGATCGCGTTGGAGGGAATGCCCGTCAACTCGACGGAGCGTTTTCCCGATGAGCGGCTTCCGGCTCTCGAACGCGACTGGCTGCGGTTCAGCCGCGAGCAGCACGTCGACTACCGCAACACGATACGCCGCCGTCACGTGCCGCCGCTTCGCGCCGCGAGAGGCGGCGGCCCCCGCCTCCGTCATGCCCATCGTCACACGGCCGAGGGCGATGTCTTCTTCGTCTTCAACGATTCGGAGAAACCCCTTGACGCGGCAGTAATCGTCGGAAACGGCAAAGACCCGGTCACGGTCTGGGACCCGCGCACGGTAAAGGCCTCGTCCCCGAAGACGGGCGAAATCGCGCTCGAGTTGCCGCCGTGGGGCGGCGCCCTTCTGACCACCCCGGCTCGAATCGAACCATCGATACGCCATTGAACCTAAAACTCAAACATCAAGCACGGCATTTGCGCTTCTTTGCGTCCTTTGCGGCAAAAACAACATTGAGTTGTCTTTTAGCGTTCGCCTCGGTTGCGAATGCCGCCGAGACCGCCCACGTCTTTGCGAACGGAATGGTGCTGCAGCGCGGCGTGCCCCTGTCGGTGTGGGGCGTCGGCGAGCCTGGAGAACGCATCAAGGTCACTTTCGCGCACCAGTCGGCGACGGCACAGGTCGGGACCGATGGCAGATGGCGCGTCGAGCTCGATCCGCTCGAAGCCTCGGCCAAAGGTCGCACACTGGTTGTCGCTTTCTCATCGGGTTCACGGCAGGTGTTCTCCGACATTCTCGTGGGCGAGGTCTGGATTGTCGCCGGACAGTCCAACGCCGGCGTGCCGATCTGGAGCGACGCCGCGCACGTGCGCGACGCCTACGGCGGCATCAAGGCCCAGATTACACGCCGCCCCCAGATACGCTTCTGCAAGGTCCGTCCCGAATGGTCGTCCGAGCCCCGCCCCGACTTCTCCAACCGCGTCAGCTGGGTGGCGCTCACGCCCGAGAACGTGCAGCGGCTCAACTGGAACTTCCCCGCCTACGGCTATTATGCGGTGCTCGAGCTCTGCGATGCGCTCGGCGTGCCGATCGGCGTGTTCGCCGCCTCCTACGGCGCTTCGCCAATCGAGGCGTGGGTCCCGGAAACCGGCTATCGGACCCACCCTGACCTCGTCCCTGGCAAATTCAAACCGCCTTACTGCCAGCCGAAGGTGCTTTGGAACGCGCTCCTCGAACCTGTCGCGCAGATGGCGGTGCGCGGGGTGATGTGGTACCAGGGCTGCCACAACTCCTCATCCCCGGCAGGCTACGCCGAGAAGATGCACGCCCTCTACGACGGATGGCGGGACCGTTTCGCCGGACTTGGACTAAAGTTTCTCTTCGTGCAGTTGCCGCCCTACGGCAACGGAGTCGTCGCCCTTCAGGAGGAGCAGGCGAAGTTCGCCGCCGAGGAGCCCAATGCGTGGATGGCCGTCATCAACGACCTCGGCAATCTCGACGACATCCACCCGAACCACAAGTACGGCGTCGGACTGCGCCTGGCGGCACTGGCGCTCCGCCATGTCTACGGCGAGACCAATCTCGTGGCCGATTCGCCTACGCTCAAGAGCTGGCGCGTCGATGGCGGACGCTTCCGTCTCACGTTTGACAACGTGCGGCGCTGGTCGCTCGCCTCGCCCGACTGGTCGACCGACGCGGGGTTCGAGATCGCCGGAGCCGACGGCCGGTTCGTCAAGGCCGAGCTCGAGAACCTTGTGGTCCGCGAGAAGCGGCCCTACAAGTCGGACGGCAAGATGGAGGGGCTTGAGCTCGTCGTCTCGTCAAAGGACGTCACCGAGCCGCGGCACCTGCGCTTCCTGCATTCGCGCCCGTGGTATGGCGCGCTGGTGAACGAGGCTGGACTACCGGTCGGTCCGTTCCACATCGACGTCAGATGAGGCTGGCGACGGCCTTTGCCTCAGCCGCACCGGCCGCGGCCAGATCGCGCGCCTCCACCCGCGTGACCACCACGTACTGCTCCGTATAGCGCACGAACCGCGATGAGACCGCGATGCGACCGCCCGGGAAACGACGCGCGATCTCGTCGGCCAGCGCCCCGAGTGCCAGTTTGCGCACGTCCGCCTCGCGAAGCCTGACCGATGAGAAATAGTCCCACACCTCCAGCAGATCGAGACGCCGAGTCACCGGCGTGTAGTGCGCATTGAGATTGTGCCACGGGGTTTGCAGCTGTTTCGGATACTCGAAGACGAGTCGTTCGGGGGGGAGCGGAAAGAACACCGGCGCCTTGAACGTCTCAAAGCCGACACGCGTCGGACGACCCAGTTCGAAGCGGAACTCCCCATCGGGCCCGAAGGCCCGTGCCGTCGCCCGGGCACCGAACCGGACTCCCATGACATCGATTTCACCGAGTGCGGCGACACGCCGCTCGGCCGCTGGCAGGATGTCCGCGGCGATGCGTTCGATCAGGCCCATGGCTTGTTCCCCCACTTTCCATTAAGTTTACGGTCGAGAAAATTGTATCCCGCCTCCAGCGCCCAGTCTGGCGGACGATGCTTCAGTGCGTGGTTGATGAACATCAGGTCGGCCGGACGCGACCGGTAGCCCTTCGCCTTGACCATGTCGGTGAAGCTCGTGTCGTCATCGTAGAATCCCGACAGCAGACAGAACGGCTTCGCGCCCGAAAGCGTCAGCAGCGTGTAGTTCTCGAGCCCATCCGCGCGGACGGCCGCGAGCTTGCCGCCGAAGTAGTGGAGGATGTCCCAGCATGACTGGTCGAAGCGGAAGGCGAAGTCGCTCGCCATGATGGCCTTCACGCGCGGATCGAGACATCCGGCGTAGAAGCAGGTCTGGCCGCCGAGCGAGTGTCCAGTGATGCCGATGCGCGACTGGTCGACGCGGGGATCCTCCTCCAGAAGATCGAGCATCAGGCGCGTCACGAACACGCGGTGCGCATGCGCGTTCCACATCGGCCAGTCCTCGGCGAGCTTGAGAGACATGTCCCTGAACCGCGGCCAGTAGGTCCGGTCGCGCGGCTCGTCGTAGCGAATGTAGTTCTGTTGACTCAGGTCGCACGTGATCGCCATGTAGCCGCGCCGCGCCAGCTGCCGGGCCTGGCAGATCTCGGTGAAGTGATCGAGCGCCTTCGACTCGTCATCGAGCTCGTGTCCGAGCATGGCCTCCACATAGTAGAACGGGATGCCGACGGCCGGCAGGGCCCCGTCGATTTTCTTCGGGAAGACCTTGAGCACGCGCTGCCAGTGCCATTCCTCCGGTCCGTTCCGCTGAAGAAGGAGCTCCGCATTGCAGTCGGAGTACTCGTAGCGCCGCACCAGTCGGCTCTCCCGCTTAAAGTCATACCCCTTCGGCGGATCGAGCCAGAAGGACCACTTGCTGCGCAGGTCTTCAAGTTCCTCCGGGGTCGGATCATCCGGCAGACCCTGCGCCGATGCCGTGCGGACGCCCATGCCGCCGAGCGAACCCGCCAGCAGCGCCGCCGTCCCCTTGCCGATGAATCCACGTCGTGTTTCAGTTGTCATCATATTTCTCCAACAATTCTCACGTTTTCTCTCTCCGGAGTCGTTCATTCCCTCTCGTCGAGCGCGGCGAGGAGCGAGTCGGGGGTGACATGTTCGCCTTTTGCACGCAGCACCATGATACGCCCGACAAGCGCGCTCTCGAAGTCGGAGAGCCTCACGCCGTCCTTGCGGTCCTGCAGGATGCGCAGCACCGTGTCCGGCGTGATGCGCGCCCGCGTCTCGTACCGCGGCATCAGGCGGCCGACGATCGCCTGCACTCCCGAGCCGATGGGAGCGAACACCTGCGCGAAGACGCGCCAGAATGGCGCGAGCGCGATGAGAAGCCGAAGCGGACGCGCCGCGCAGAGGAGCTTCGGGGCGAACTCTCCGCAGCAGAGGACTAGTATTGCCGCCGCCACGCTCCACACCGACTGGGCAACCGGCGCCCCGGGGAACGCCCACGTCGCCAGCGCCGCCGAGGCGGACGAGTAGGCGACGCTCGCGAGGTTGTTCCCCACGAGCAGCGCCGAAGTCGTGCGCCCGAGATTCGCCAGCGCCTCCTGGAGGACGTGCGCCCGCGCGCTGCCCGCGCGCGCCATGTGCAGAATGCGGCCGCGCCGCACCGAGAGGAACGCCGTCTCAGTGCCAGCGCAGAAGGCTACAAGCGCCAGCGAGACGATCAGTGCGAGAGCGAGAAGGAAGGCGATCATGCGTCGTCCTCCTCCGTGCGCTCCACCGCCTCGTCCGTCTCGGCGAGGATCTCGGCATCGGTGTCCGCCTCGGGCTTGCGGACGACCTCAAGCCTCACGAGCGTGACGCGGCGCTTGCGGCGCTTCAGGATCGTCGCGCGGCAGCCGTCCGCCTCGATCTCCTGTCCGACGTGCGGAAGGCGCTCGGCGTGATAGGCGACCCAGCCGGAAAGGCGGTCGGCGTCCTCCGCCTCGAGCTCGACGCCGAGTTCGCGGTTGACCTCGTCAAGATTCGCGCGCGCGTCGATCTCCCACACGCCGGGCGACTTGCGCACGATGAGCGGTTCGTGGTCGGCGCGAGTGAACACGCCGGGGCCGAAGATAAGCTCGAGGATGTCATCGGGCGTGATGAGTCCGGCCGTGCCGCCGTATTCGTCGAGCACGATCGCGAGCGCCTTGCCGCTGCGGCGGAACGTGACGAGCAGGTCGTCGAGCGTGACGGTCTCGGGCACGAAGAGCGCGTCCTCGATCCGCCCCGTCTCGCGATCGTAGACGCCCTCGACGACATCCGGCGTGCGACGGATGACGGGCAACACGCGATGGTGGGTCGCGGCGAGGGCGGCGGCGCGCGCGTCCTCCGGCATGTCGATGTCATAGACCTGCATGTCGACGCGCGGCGTCATCTCGTCGTTCGCCGAGAGTTCGGAAAGCCTAAGGACGCCCTCGATCATCGTCGCGTCCTCGCCCGAGAAGTCGCCGCGCTCGGTGGCGGCGGCGAGAACGGAGACGAGCTCCGCGTCGGAGAGGGCGCGGCGCTCGCGCTCGAGTCCCGGGGCGAACGTGTGCGAGACGGCCTTCAGCGCGACGTTGAACGGCGCGAGGACGGTCCGCCAGAAGAGAAGCAGGCGTGCGCAGAACGGGGCGAGCGATTCGGCGTAGCGAAGCGCGAGCTGCTTCGGGGTGATCTCCCCGAGGGCGAGCAGGGCAATGGTCATCACCGGCACGGCGACGAGTCCGCCACCGGGGACGGACGCAACGAAAAGGCGGTAGCCGATCGTGGCAATCGCGAAGTTGACGAGCGTGTTCCCGACGAGCAGCGTGGAGAGGAGCACCGCCGAGTCGGCGAGGCACTCGCCGATCAGCCGGTCCGCCGCCGGGGCGCGCGCGCGGATGCGCTGGCGCTGCAGGCCCGTGAGCGAAAAGAGCACGGTCTCGGCCCCCGAGAAGAAGAACGAGAGGGCGAAGAGCGCCGCGAGGACTATGAGCTCAAGGGCGATCATGTCACACCATCCTTATCCGCCTCCAGGTGCCGTGCCGCCAGCGGATGACAGAGCCGATGCAGATCACTACGACGTCGAGCACCATCGTCCCCCACAGGGCGGGCATGGTGTTGTGCACGCGGGAGACGCCCCACGCGACAGGAAGCCAAATCGCGAAGGATACGAACAGGAGCCAGCCCATCACGAACTTCGTGTCCCCCGCCCCCTTCAGCGCACCGGAGATGATGATGTCCGCCGCGTCGAACATCTGCCAGAGCGCCATGAGGCCGAAGAGGACGAGGCCTAGCGAGTGGAACTTCGCGGCGTCCGCCGCGTCGACCTTTGAGGCGAAGATATGGAGGATCGGCCGATGCAGAATGAGGATTCCAGCCGAGAGCACAGCGACGAGCGCGACACCAAGCGCGACCGAGCGGTTGCCGGCACGCATCGCCGCCACGGGATCGCGTCGTCCCTGCGCCTGCGCGACGAGCGTCGAGGCGCCGAGAGCGAACCCCTCCACCGGCGCGATCAGGATGTAGTTGACGGTAAAGCACGCGTTGGAGACCGCCGCCTCCACGTGTCCGACGCCTCCGGTGAGAAAGACGAAGATTGTGAAAGAGAGGCAGTTGATTACCGAGTAGGCGCCGGAAGGCAGCCCGAAGCGCAGGATGCGCCCCACCAGACCCAGCAGGGAGACTCCCTGAGCCCCCTTTCGTCCCGCATGTACCATGCGGGCGTCAACCAGCCCTGTCCGTCGAGCTGCAATGATCAGGATCAGTCCCTGGACGGCGGTGGCGACCACCGTCGCGTACGCCGCACCAGCGATGCCGAGTCGCGGAACGCCACACCATCCGAAGATGAGAATAGGATCGAGCGCGACGTTGAGCGCGTTGCCGATGACATTCACCCAGAAGACGATGCGCGTGCGGCCGAGACCGGTGAAGAACGCCTGGGCCGCCATCTGGACGAAGAGGAAGACGCCGCCCGCCGTGCAGATGCCGTAGTAGGCCTTCTGCCGCGCGACGACCTCATCCCCGCGGGAGAACGTCTCGAAGACGAGATCGCCGAGCGGCAGCACAGCGATCATCAGCGCCCCGAAGCCAATTGCCATCCACAGCCCAGCGTGATAGCTCCTGCGGCTCATCGCCGCGTCGCCCGCGCCATGGTACTGGGCGACGAACGTGCCGGAGTAGGCGACAACGGACTGGAAGAAGCCGAGCGTGATGAGCGCGAGCATCGACGCCGGCAGCACCGCCTCAAGCGACGCCATCGACTCATGCGCCAGGAAAGCGCGGTCGGTGAACTGCAGCACGGCATTGTTCATCATGCCGAGCGCCAGCGGCCAGGCGATTCGCAGGATCTCGAGATAGGACCTCATCGGCTGTCGACCGCGACTCCTTTCAGACCTCGAGCTGGTAGTAGAGCTTCTGGATCTCGAGCGGCAGGGGGCCCGGCACACGACTCGCGAGCTCCGGCGCGAGTCGCGCGGCGAAAGAGGTGAAGCGGATCGGCAGTCCCGAGCGCATGGAAACCTCTTCAGCATAGGCAAGCGAACCGAGGACATCGGCGGCGGTCGTCTCCTGCCCGAGGTTGGTGTTGTTGACGATGCCGGTGAACGGCAGGTTGGCGGCGGCAACGATCTCGGCGAGCACGTCCAGGGTGTCCGTCGGCGTGCGCGTGAGGGGGCGTGCGGCGTTGATGACGGCGAGCATCTCGTAGTCGTTCTCGGCCCGGATGTCCGGCACGTAGCGTCCGAGGGCGAGTGCGCCGCGGTCATCGCCGCCGATGTCCATGACGACGCAGGTGCGCGGGCTGGGATCAGGGGCGCCGTCGTGCGGGTCGGCGACGAGCGAGTAGATGCCCTTCGGCAGCGCAGGGAAGTCGACGTTGGAGTTCGCGTAGTCCGAGACGACGAGGTCGATGCCCTCCGCGGCGAGTTCGGCAGCGGAGTCCTTCGTGCGGAAGTAGGGATTGACGATGTCGAGGTCGGCGACAGTCACGCGCTCGCCGACGCTTCGCAGGCGTCGCGCGTAGTTGAGCGCGATGTT